>JAUVQL010000255.1 GCA_030598165.1 Acidobacteriota bacterium
CACCGAGCACCGGAGCTGAAGATTCGTCCCCGGTACTGCCCCCTTTACCGCCATCTTTGAAACCTCATGGGCATCAGCGGCAGTCTAAAAACCATGCACTCTGGAGATCTTCTCCAGTGGTGCGGAAGCAACTTGAAAACGGGCACACTCCGCCTCTGCAACGGTCCCATCGAAAAACGACTCTTCTTCAATAATGGCCGATTGTTTTCATCTACATCCAACAGTCCGCGTGAGACGCTCGGACAGTTCCTGATTCGATCGGGGAAGATCTCCGAGGAAGATCTTTTCAAGGCACTAATAGAGCAAGACCGAAAGCGCGAACCTCTCGGGCAAATCCTCATACGCCAAGGTCTCCTCAGTGACGAGGAGTTGAAGAACCTCCTCCGACTCAAGACCGAGGAGACGATATACGATTGCTTTCTCTGGCAGGAAGGAGATTTCGTTTTCGATGACGACGAGCTGCCGGACAACATTCCCATTTCCCTACCGCTCGAGCTCACCGGTGTCATTTTGGAGGGCGCTAGACGAACGGACGAATGGCAACGGATCCGAGAAGTCTTCCCATCCCGGTTTACTACTTTCAATGTGGTCGACGGCTCTAGCGAAAAGGCGGAGCTCACCGAGGAAGATCGCCGCATCTTACAGTTGGCGCAAAAGGGAAAGAATCTCGCCGAGATCGCTCTAGAGATGCATGCAATTGATTTCTACGCGGCGTCGCGAGTACTGGAATTATACAATCGCGGTCTACTGACAGTCGGCGAAGCGCCTGAGGAGATCCCCTTCGAGCAACAAGTCGAGGAACTGCGAGTCCGGCTGCAGGAAGGGGTGGTATGTTTCAACGCCGGGCAGTATCCCGAGGCAATGACCGCCTTCGAAGCAGCCCTCGAAATCGATCCGCAAAACAAATACGCCCGTCTCTTCTTCATGAAGACTCAACGGGTTGTCGAAGATAGCCAAGCAACGACCACGATCCCGGTCGAAATGGTCCCAACACTCAAACTTTCTTTGGAAGAACTGGCGAACGTAACCCTCGATCCCCAGGAAGGCTTCGTCCTTTCACGCGTCAATGGCGAATGGGATATTCAGTCCATTATCAAGATATGTCCTATGAGCGAGACGGATGTTCTTTTGATCTTCAAACATCTCATGGATGACGGACACATCGAGCTCAGATAAAGCACGCCTCCGACGCCCATGCTATTATGGCTTTATTCACGTAGAATCGAGGACTCAAGAGATTGAATGCCGCCCGTTTCACTATCGAAAGCGTGAGCCCAAATCACGCCGTTCCCGGCGGTCGATTGGATTTGCATGGGAGCGGATTCAACCCGACCAAGGCACATGCTTTTCGTGTTTTTTTTGGCGAGATCCGTGCACAAATCACCCGGATATCCGAGAGCCTCATCTCGGTCATCGTTCCTCTAAGCAAAGGACTCTCGGCAGTGCGCGTCGAGCAGGAAGGAACGGAGAGCGCCCCGTTTCCCACTTCCGTGGCACAATTAATCGCCGACGACCTACATCCTGTCGCCAATCCCGCTATTGATGGCGCCGGCAACCTCTTCGTTACATTCAGCGGGAGTCGCGGCGAAAAAGTACCGGTGTCGGTCTATCAAATTGGCTCCGACAACAAAGCTGAGCCTTATTTGAGTGAGATTGACAATCCCACCGGGATGGCAGTCGGCAAAGACGGATATCTATACATTTCCAGCCGCCAGGAAGGCACGGTCTACCGTGTCGGCCCCGACAAGGACATCCAGCTCGTTGCTGCCGATCTCGGCGTTGCGACCGGTATCGCTTTTGATCCAGAAGGTGTTCTTCACGTCGGCGATCGACAGGGAACTATCTATCGAATTGAAGGCAACGGAGAACCACGGTCTTTTTGCCACCTACCACCATCGGTTGCCGCATACCACTTGGCTTTTGATGAGGAGGGCACTCTCTTCGTCAGCGGTCAAAGTCTCTCGAGCGTTGACTCCATCTACCGTGTAAGCCCGGAAGCCAAGGTCGAGATTTTCCACACGGGTTTCGGCCGCCCTCAAGGCATGGCATTCGACACGGACGGCAACCTCTACGTTACTGAAGCTCTAGCTGGCGACAGCGGCTTGTACAAGATCCAACCCAACGGCCAACAAGACTGTCTCGTCTCTAGTCCACCGTTGGTAGGTCTGGCATTCGACGGTGACGGTGGGATGGTACTTGCCGGAACCACAGCTGTTTATCACCTCGACGTAGGGATCGAGGGGAAACCGCTCATCTAGCTTCTGACTTTCCTGTTAATTCTAGGTCGTCGTGAAGAGAGATTTTGCCAGGCTCAGCCTGGCCTACGCTGACGGCCTACTTCTTCTCGAGGGCTTCGAGATCGCGTTTAAGCTTCTCGGCTTTTTCTCCCTTGGGTGAGATCGCCAAGAACGCCGTCACATCTTCGCGGGCACGCCTCAATCGTTCTTCTGTCGGGCTGAGCTTTGCGAGATCCATCGAGCACTCCGCAACCTCAAAGCGAGCATTCAACAATTCTTCCCCTTCCAAGCCCCGCTCCAAAGAGTCGCGCAAATGATTGCACTGAGCTTCGGTTTCGACTTCTGATAGCTCACCGGCCCCGCCCAAAGTCCCGCGATAGTTAGTTTTCTGACTCCGGGTCGCCGCGACAGCCATTCTGTCGAGGGCCCTCGCCTGATTGGCTTCTAGCTTCGCTCTTCCCCGACCAGGAGACGGTTCCGCCTCAACACTCGGTTTCGACTCGTCTCGGCTCACGGCTTGTGGACTTTTTGGGGCATCCGCTA
>JAUVQL010000160.1 GCA_030598165.1 Acidobacteriota bacterium
GGTGCCGCCTGTCGGAGCATCCTCGCGTCGTGAACGATTCTTTTCTCCTTCCATGGCCCGTCTCTCCTTGGGTTGGTGAAAACCCGATTCTTTCGCATTGTAGCAGAGTACGGACGACGATTGCCGCTCCTAGCCAGCCAAAAGGCAATGCTCATCTTGGCGAGGTTGGCAACTCGAAGGACTCAGTGCTCCTTGATTTGTCAAACCAGACCCGTTAGAGTTGCCGCTTGTCTCCGGTCGTTCAGACACAAGCATGAACATCCGAGTGTAAAGGAGAAAAGTATGTTGAAACTTCATGAAGACCGCCGCTCCAATAGACCGGAGCCACTCCTTCTGGTGTTGCTCTTTTGTTGGTTCGGTCTTTCTGCCTCTGCCCTCCATGCTCAAAATCAGACTCCCCCCAAGTTGAAGCCGGGAGCCGTGGGTCCGGAATACCCCGAGGCGGCGCGTTCGAAGATGGTCGTCGGGGACGTCGTTTTTCGTGCACAGGTGAGCGAAAACGGAACGGTAGAGTCGGTCACGGCCCTCAAAGTCCCTGAGAAGAATCTCGGATTCGAAGACGCCATCAAGAACACGGTGATGCAGTGGTCGTTCGAACCTGCCAAGGTGGACGGCAAACCTGCGGCTGGAACCTATGTCGGCAAGATTGCATTTTCGCTGCGTCCTGACGATGAGAAAGCGCTTAGAGAATTTTTGAAGAAAGCGACAGAGGCTTGGAACAAGGGCGATGCCAAGAAACTCGCCGGCCACATGGACAAGCGGGATGGTCGTATTCACGGAAACCAAGAATTGGCCCGAAGCTCAAAAAAGATCCAAAAATGGATGTCGGATCAGTTGGATGGCCCCTACAAGGGGTCGGATCTCAAAGTGAGCCTAGATAAGATGGAATTCTTCCCCGTCGCCGACTTGGCCCGTATCACTCCGAGCTTCACAATCAATCAAGCAGGCCAACAGAGCCAAGAACCGATTAGAGGACAATTCAGTGTACTCTTGCACAAGGACGGGAGGAACTGGAAAGCTCTGAGCGGACAGCTAGTAACACGATTCGGAGCACCTGGGCTCCATGGACCGAAGTGCATCCACGAACCGGCACCCGAGTATCCCGACAAAGCTCGGAGGAAACGTGTCCAAGGAACGGTCGTCCTCGAGGGCACCGTTGACGCGGAGGGGAAAGTCAAGGGAATAGAGGTTGTGCGCTCTGTACCCGAGCTCGACCAAGCCGCCATCGACGCCGTCCAAACCTGGAAATACGAGCCGGCTACTGTCGATGGAGTGCCGACACCCATGGTAACGACCATCACGGTAAATTTCTTGCTCGAGTAGGTTGTTGACCGGCGAGAATGCGAAAGTGGATATCAATGCCGCCGCTTCTTTGAAGCGGCGGCTCCTACCGTAACGTTGCTACACCAAACTGTCTAGCTCCACGTCCGGCATTAGACCCGGTCGTCACTCTCCATCCACGTAGGCCGTTTCGAGAAATAAGTCCAGGCTACCAGGCCGAGCTTATTGGGGAGCGAAAGACCAATCCTCCCGTCGAAAACACGGTACGCAAGTCGCTCAATCTTGTTCAAAATTCGGTAATAGACTGCCCCCATAAGGCAAGTGCATCGTCGCGCATCTTGGTCAATCAAGTCGAGAAGGGAAGCAGCTCGGTGATAAAGCTCGCGAGTGCGCTCGACCTGAAACCGCATCAAGGCGGTGAATCCCGGGCTCATGGTCTTTTTCATCAGATCGGATTCGCTCACCCCGAAACGGGCAAGCTCGTCCTGAGGAAGATAGATGCGGTTCTTGTGGGTGTCCTCGCCGACATCCCGAAGGATGTTGGTCAGCTGAAAAGCTGTCGCCAGGTCACGTCCCCGCTCGATAGCCTGCTCATCGCGGTAACCAAAGATCGCAAGCGACATCGTGGAGATGGTCGTCGCGACGAGATCACTGTAAATCAGTAATTCCTCGTAGTCGGCGTACCGGTTCTTGACCAGATCCATGCGGCAGCCCTCTATTAGCCCGGCGAAGGCTTCCTTGGGAATCGGATAGCGGGAAGCGGCATCAGCAAGAGCCACTGTGATAGAGCGAGTGGGTGAGCCCGCGTAGCAGCGATCGAGCTCCGCTTCCCAATTGTCGATCCGCACCCGGATATCGCCGGCCTCCTGGCCCGGATTCTCATCCACCACGTCATCTACAAACCGGCAAAAGGCGTACGCAGCGTAAACTGCATCGCGCTTGGGTTGGGGCAGAAAGCGAAAACCTACAGAGAAATTGGGCCCAGACCGATGCGCCACCCTCCGACACATCGCGTAGGCCTCCGACAGGTCCCTGGCACCTTTCACTGCTCTACTCTCATCGAATACGCCATATACATGTCCCTGGCACCTTAAATTATTGGTTCAAATACCGGGCAACGAAATCTGCGGGGAGCGTCTCGATTTTTCCGGTGCGCCCTTCTCGCGGGCGACACCAATCACAGGGCGATTTGTGCGCACACTGGGCCGCTTTTCCGAGGAGTTTTTCGGCAAGCGGGCGCAAAGCGAGTCTCCACCAAGCCGGTCGTGCCCATGTATAGAGGAATTTTCGGAAATCCCGGTGCGCGGCCTGCCAGACAAAAAGCCGCAAGCCAAACCGACCTAGCGCTTCATAAAGAAGCCTGCTCGTGACGCTTGCCCTCATCATTCCCAGAAAACGATCTGACCATAGGCGGTCGTAATCGGCATTCTCTACTACGGCTCGGGCGGCAAGATGACCCGATATCAATGCATAGCGGATGCCCAATCCGAACATGTAGTCCTGGAATCCACCCGCTTCTCCAGTAAAAAGAGCACCACCCTTTTGGGAGCTTCGGTGTAAATAAAAATTCATGTAGGAATAGCCCGATTGGGGCGAGTCAATCTCAAAAGGACTCAACGACTGAAAACGCTCCTTCGTCTTCTCGAATTGGCACTCGAGCTGACTGTACCCCTTGAGAAGAGCCAATCCGAGCGTACCCCACCCGTTCAATATGAAACAGTAGGCATACCCCCCAGGAGCTAGCTCGGGATCGAAGATGACATCCACACGGTCCGAGCTTCCAGTGTGGAAGGCGATCTCTTTTGCAATCCCATCAGCGGGACCAGGCCCAGTGGCAACAATGTCCGCTTCTTCTGGCGCCAGATGCTCGCCAAAATGGATCCTTGCTCCCAGGTCTCGCGCTTGGGCCTCGAGTCCGCGGTCGAGCGTCCCAGAGGCGCTGCCACGGCGCAGAAAAAAGCCGTAAGGCTCTTGACTTCGAACTTTGCGACCTGTTTTGCGGTCATCATAGAGTGTGGCCTCTTGGACTTGGATGTGCTCGAAGTTGGCTTCGATTCCCATTTCAGCCAGCTCTCCGAGCACATCTTCCTTCCGGCTGAAGTTCTCTAGAATCTGATACTCGCCGATAAATCGAGCTCCAACGGTTTTTCGTCGCTCATAGATTTCGACGGGATAGCCCGAGCGCCGCAAATGAATCGCAGCGGAAAGTCCAGCCGGTCCGGCTCCGGCAATCACAATTGGCTTCATGGCAAAATAAGCTTCGAAAGAGCCGCCTCCCAAGTGATGCCGTTCGTATCCCGATAGCCCGCCTCTCCCATTTGAACCGCTTGATCACAACGAGCAGCCCAAACATCGAGCTTGTGGGCGATGAGATGAGGATCGGGGTCCACCACGAATCCGGAATGATCATGAACGACCAATTCGGCAGGGCCTCCGCTGTCAGTGCAAGTGAGCACCGGCTTTTTGGAACGGAAAGACTCCAAGGTAACGAATCCAAAATCTTCCTTATAAGGAGCAAAAAAGACCGCCCGGCAACGTGCATAGCAACTCAGTAACGTTTCGTCGTCGACCTGCCCGAGAAATCTCACGCGGTCCGCCACGTCAAGTTCAGAAGCCAGGCGGCGGAGCGTTTCGTCCTCAGCTCCTGTCCCTACGATGATCGCTCGCAAATCAGTACTCTCGACATGCTTCATCGCTTTTATCAGAAGGTCCAACCGCTTCAATGGATGTAGACGTGATACAGCAAAGATAGTGCAATCGTAGTCCTCGGTTCGGTACGAACGCGGCGGCGGCGGCGGATAAAGGACCTCGCTTGGAATGTTCCCCCATTTTTGTAACCGCGCTTGGATTGTCTTTGACTGCGCATAAAGGTGCTTGACGTTGCGGGTCAACAAGTACGTGTCGGCAGCGCGGATGAGGCTACGCCGTAGCGTTTCTTTGACACGTCCCTTCTTGGAAATCTGCTGAGAAAAC
>JAUVQL010000108.1 GCA_030598165.1 Acidobacteriota bacterium
ATTCGTCCAATATCTCGATCGTCTCTCGGATGCGTTCCTTCGTATCTTTGCCGCCGTCTATAGCTAGCGCGATCGCGCTCACCAATGGTTCCGTCGATTCCTTGAGCACTGCCGCGGCCAGCCGCTCCTTGTCCACGAACAATGCTCTCACCACTCCCGGGCTCACCCGCGCGCTCTCAGCGATGGACTCGACGGAGGACCCATTCAGACCTATCGCGGAGAACTCGTCGAGAGCAGCGTCCAATATCTTCTTTCTTTCTTCCATCTAACTTCCCCTGTAGGTGTCTGAGCAGTCAGGCAGTCAATCAGCCAAGCAGGCATTAGTTTACTTCATCTAGTTGTTTCTCAAATGGAAGTCGGGGTACAATTTTCCCCAGAGGGCGCTATCCAGTTTTATATTTGGTAGTTCGATCCCTTGAGGCCAAGATATAGCGCCAAGGAGGGCCCCATGAGCTACACCAGCTCCATCCTGCTCCTCATGCTTGTGTTCATTATTCCAGTTCATGCAACGGAGCAAACTGAGGCTGAGGAATTCTTGGTCACACCGATGTCAGAGGCCATAACAGTCCAGACGAAGTGCGGGAAGTACTTTGGGTACAACACTTATCCTGGTGTCGCCGAGAAGTGCATTTCGTTCAATTACGAGAGTGGTACGGCCGTCTATATAAGGACGGTTGCCATATCCACGCTGAAGCTGACAATCGACAACAGCCTCGAAGATCCCATGGTGAAATTCAAGTCGCAGGATGAGATTCTCCTTCGCATCCCACAAGAGCTTTATGACGCGGAAAAGGAATGCATGCCGGAGCTCGAGAAGAAAGAGAAATAGCCTCCGCAAAATCGGCGAGAGTATCGGCAAAGGACTGAATTGACTACAGTGTTGGGTGCCCGGCACCTAGCGGAGGGCACTCCCACCCTATTAACGAAGACCTAAAACGTTGGTAGCGGGGGGCAGACTTGAACTGCCGACCTATGGGTTATGAGTCCATCGCTCTAACCACCTGAGCTACCCCGCCACCGGCGTAGCAGCCTCATATCTTCGTATCTTGTGGAAAAAAAATCAAATTGGTCTTTGCTTCGACCGTAAGTGCCTCTATCAAATCCACTAAGAGGGGCATCGGGCCGGTTCCTCATGCTATCATCGCGCGGAATGACGTCCGTGACGATTGGACTCGACTACCGACCCGCTTTGTCGCGTATGACGGGCGTGGGACGCTACGTTTCCGGACTCGCGGGAGCTCTGTCCCGGATCGACACCGAGAACGAGTACATCCTTTTTTCCAGTTCTCTTCGGGAGCGGGCCAGCATAGAAAATTTTCCAAATAATTTTAGGCTCGTGGATCAAAGGGTTCCGGTCCGGGTTCTCAACTGGGCTTGGCACCGTCTAGGATGGCCGTCTCTCGATTCATTGGTCGGCCGTGAGTTGGACATCACTCACTCCCCCCACCCACTCATCCTTCCCTCTCGCCGGAGTCGAACGGTGGTAACCATCCACGACTTGTTTTTCTACCGCCATCCAGAGCTCACTGGAGCAGAGATCCGACGAGACTACGCACCTCTGGTCCGAAAACACGCTGCACGCGCCGACGCGGTGATAACGGTTTCTGAAGCCACGGCAGTGGATGTGGAAAACGAGCTCGGGGTTCGCCGCGATCGCATCAATGTCATTCACAACGGACTCGATTTGGAAAAACTTTCTCCCCAACCGCGGGCCGAGAGCGGGATTACCCTGAGGTACGACCTCCCTGAGCGTTTTCTGCTCTTTGTCGGAACCATTGAGCCACGAAAGAATCTCTTTAAGCTTCTAGAGGCGCTCAGAATCCTCGTCGATAGGGATTGGAACGGAGTGCTTTTGATGGCAGGTGGCTCCGGACCAAAAGACCATGAATTCCAAAAAGCCGTTCACGACCTTCTTTTGGATTGTCGAGTACGGATGCTCGGCTACGTGCCGCCCTCGGATCTTTCGGCGATCTATCGACGGGCTCACGCGTTGGTGAATCCCTCTATTTGGGAGGGATTCGGACTGCCGCCTCTCGAGGCCATGGCATGTCAGGTACCCGTGGTTGTCTCGGACGTGCCCGCCCATCGGGAGGTTGCCGGTGATGCCGCGTGTTTTGTCGATCCCGAGGACCCCGTTTCCATTGCAGACGGTATCGAACAGGTTTGGAATGACGAGAGTCTACGAGAAAAGCTCATCTCAGAAGGCTCGCAAAGAGTCACCCTGTTTACGTGGGATGAAACCGCCCGAAAGACCTTGGCGCTATATCGGCAGCTGGCTGAGACGACGTGATGGAGCTATCGGTCATCATCATCAACTATAACGCCCGTCGGCATCTCGAAAACTGCCTGGAATCGCTCTTCGAGAACACTCGTCTTCGCCCCATGGAAGTGTGGGTAGTGGACAACGCTTCCAGCGACGGCAGTGTCGAGATGTTGAGGGAGCGTTTCCCCCAAGTCCAGGTGATCGAATCGAAAGAAAATCTCGGGTTCGGGGCCGCCAACAACGAGGCGATGCGTCGGGCCCAGGGGCGCTACAAACTGCTACTCAACAACGACACAATTGTCCGCCCGGGCGCCATCGATACCATGGTCCGCATCATTCGCGAAAGACCCAAAGTCGGAGTACTCGGTCCTCTACTCAGGAACGAGGACGGGACCGTTCAAATCTCCTACGGTAATAGAGTGAATTTCTTCTCGGAGTTTTTGCAGAAACGGTTATCGGCACGCTATGAAGCGGGGAGCCCGAGGACTCGCAAATATGTCGAGTCAAGAAGCCGGAAAGAAGCTCAGCCGGATTGGGTGACGGGGGCCTGCATGATGCTGCAAGCGGGACTACCCGAGAAGGTTCAGTTCTTTGACGAGCGTTTTTTCATGTACTTGGAAGACGTGGATCTCTGCCATAGGGTACGGCAGAACGGCTTTCAGGTTCTATATTCCCCCGAGGCGGAGTTCATCCACTTACGGGGGAAATCAGTGGAAACGAATTCGGAGAGGGTGACGCTCGAGTATCGTCGTAGCCAGCTTTATTTCTATTCGAAGCACTACGGCCGCACCGCAGTTGGTGTTTTGAAGGTGTACCTGTTAGGTAAA
This sequence comes from Acidobacteriota bacterium, assembly GCA_030598165.1. Next base: position 3,091 of record JAUVQL010000108.1, read on the forward strand.
GGATCGCTGGGTTGGCTTCTTCGAGGCGCAACCCAGCGACGCTATTACCGTCGGTTCCTCGAGCTCGTGTGGAAATACTAAAAAGAGCTCGGGATACCCTACTGAGTATCAGGCGGTTCGCCCTTGATTGCAGCGATTACTTCTTCGTTTCCGTTGAACTCAGCCATTTCAGTTGCAGAGCGGCCTAGCTTATTCTTCGCATTCACGTCCGCACCGGCCTCGACCAGCGCTTTCGTTGCCTCCGCCTTGTTAGCGGCCACAGCCTTCATCAAAGCCGTCCAGTCGGTGCTGTCCTTGGCGCTGATGTCCGCACCGGCTTCGAGAAGCGCCTGAATTTGGTCGGCGCTGCCATTCAAGGCCGCAAACATCAAAGCCGTCACGCCGATTTTGTCTTTTCCATTGACGTCCGCACCAGCTTCGATTAACGCCTTGGCGATGTCCTCGTTGCCATGAAACGTCGCGTAAGCAAGGGCTGGCATTCCCATTTCGGTCGTGGCATTTGCGTTGGCTCCGTCCTGCAACAAACGCCTCACGTCCCTGGTCCCGCCGTCCTGAATAGCCTCGATGAGTTTCTCATCCTGCGTCGGCTCCGCCGTCTCCTCTGCCTCTTCTTGTGCAAAAGCAGCGGAAGCGATCAACAAGACAGCTAGTAGGGTCATGATTCGGGTTCGTAGCATTTTTCCCTCCCGAGAAAATTACAAGATTCTACGCTTCTGGCAAAAAGCCCTTAGTATTAAACACATCTGCCGGCATTTTGCAAAAGGCGTTCCAGCGGGGACATCTCTCTAACGGTCCTTCGGATAAGGCAAAATCGGCCCAACCCGAGATCCGCGGAAGCACTCCTTGCGCCATATACCGCTGATTCAGTGTTATATATCTCAACACCATCAAATGTCTATCTCCTTTTTTCGGGGTTTCAAACCGTGGCATGGCGCGTCACTTCGCCCCCCCTGGAAATGTTTACATTAGATTACGGACAGCGGGCTGTGACAATATGTGTCGGTTTTGGGACAGGAGGGAATTATGACCCGACCGTTATTCTCGTTCCTTATAGTTTCGACAATGGCACTAGTGGTTTCTTGCACTCCTGCTACTGAATACGACCTCATACTAAGAAACGGAACTATTTTCGACGGCACCGGCACGCCCGGAGTCGTCGGTGACGTAGCCATCCAGGGCGATCGCATCGCCGCCGTTGGCGACATCGGTTCCGCCCGCGGAGAGACCGAGGTCGATATCAATGGATTAGCAATATCTCCTGGTTTCATCAACATGCTGAGCTGGTCGACCGAGAGTTTGATTGCCGACGGCCGGTCTCAGGGCGAGATCCGTCAAGGTGTGACGCTGGAAGTCATGGGAGAAGGATGGTCAATGGGGCCGGTCAATGACACCATGAAACAGCTCGCCCTCGAGCAGCAAACGGACTTCAAATTCGACATCGAATGGACCACCCTCGGTGAGTATCTCGACTTTCTCGTCGAACGTGGTGTGTCGACGAATATAGCTTCCTTCGTCGGAGCCACCGGGGTGCGTATTCACGAGATTGGAGAAGAGGATCGCGCACCAACTCCGGAAGAGCTCGAGCGTATGAAAGGTCTCGTCCGACACGCCATGGAAGAAGGTGCCATGGGACTCTCGACGGCTCTCGTCTATGCGCCCGCCTTTTACGCCAAAACAGATGAGCTCATCGAGCTGGCTAAGGTTGCCTCGGAGTATGATGGCCTCTATATCTCCCACATGCGCAGCGAGGGCAGCCAACTGCTGCAGGCGCTGGACGAGTTCCTGACCATTGCACGGGAAGCCCAAATCGACGCCGAGATTTATCACTTGAAAGCGGGAGGGAAATCCAACTGGTCAAAAATGGACCAGGTCATTGAGAAAGTGGAAGCGGCCCGAAGCGAAGGTCTTCGAATCACGGCCGATATGTACACCTATACGGC
>JAUVQL010000124.1 GCA_030598165.1 Acidobacteriota bacterium
AAATGGTGATCAATTCAGTGGTTGATCTGTATCAACGTCAGGAACGCTTTTACGAGGCGGAGCAATTCATATTGACGACCTTGGATACTTACCTGGAGGATGTTCCTGAGCGTGAGCGGCTCCTGTTCCAACTCGGCGCGATGCTCGAGCGCCAAAAGAAGTACGACGAGGCGGAGGAAGCCTTCAAGAAAGTCCTTGAAAAGAGCCCGGGAAACGCTGCGGCTTTGAACTACCTGGGCTACATGCTGGCCGACCGAGGTGTGCGGCTCGAAGAGTCCTTGGGTTACCTCAAACAAGCGGTCGCCGTCGACCCCCACAACGGTGCCTATCTCGACAGCTTAGGATGGGCCTATTTCAAGCTCGGGAATCTGGAGTTGGCCGAAGAAAACCTCAAGGAGGCCGTCAAGCGCTTGCGGTTGACGGGTGTGGTGTACGACCATCTTGGTGATATTTACTTCGAAAAGGGAATGTGCGATGAGGCCATACGCTCCTGGAGAAAAGCACTCGAGCAGGACGACGACGAGCTCGAAAAAGACAAGGTCCAACAGAAAATCGAGCGTGCTCTCGAGAGCCAGTGACCTGCTTTCACAAACCCTAATAACAAGTCTCCTGATTGTTGTCGTCACCGAATTGTCGGCCTGCAGCCGAAGACCTGTACCCGTTCCGCCGGAAACCCCCATTTCCACCACCGAGGCCGATCAACTCCTCGAAGAGCTCGAGCGCAAGGAGTCGTCGGTGGCGCGCTACCAAGCCATATTGAAGGTGAGAGGCCAGGGGCCGGAGGGTCGGTTCAGCGCCACGCAAGTCCTGGTGTTCGAGCGTCCCGACCGAATGCGAGTGGAGCTCCTCGGAGCCTTCGGCTCGACACGGTGGATCACGGTAGCGACTGGAGAGGAGATCTTGGTCTACATTCCAAGTCGCCGTCAGTTCTTGAAAGACACGGATGTGGCAAGGGTGGTGGGTGCGTTACTCGGAGTGGCGCTTAGTACCCAAGAAATAATGGCCATGCTCTCGGGTAACGGATTACCCCTCAAAAGCCGTCGAGCCCAACGCGCTTTCCGGCGAGGGGAGAGTACCCGAATCGAGATCGATGGAGGCTCCTTAGAGATCGAGGAGGGACAGGTACGAGTCGCGACAGGATCCAACTACCGTGTGTCTTATCCGACCCGCTGGAAGGATTCGGGCCGACAAGTGCCCGACCTCATCAACCTCGAGACGGGTGAGCTTCAGGCCTCTTTGAAGATTGAGGACTTGGACGTCAACATCCCTCTCAAGCCGGAGGTTTTCCGTGTGGTATTGCCCGATGATGCCGAGCGCCTGGAGCTCCATCAGATTGGGGGAGAGGCCGTTTTCGTCAAGACGGAGAAACCATGAAGGCTCGGGCCTACGCCAAGGTGAATCTCGGACTGGAGGTTCTATCCCGTCGATCTGATGGGTATCACGAGATCCGCACCATCCTCCAAACCATTGATCTGTACGACCGCCTGAGTTTCGAGATTTGCGACGGTGGATTGGAGCTGGTGACCGACGATCCGGCTCTCCCCAAAGGTGAGGGGAACCTTGTGGTCCAGGCGGCTCGGTTGCTGGCTGAGGAGGTTGGGGAGGACAGGGGGGCGCGAATCGAGCTGGAGAAGGCCATCCCGGCCGGGCGTGGCCTGGGAGGGGGGAGCTCGGACGCGGCCATGACGCTCCTTGCCCTCAACGAGATCTGGCAAGCGGGGCTCACAAAAGTCGATCTGTGCCGATTAGCGGCACGGATCGGCATGGATGTGCCTTTTTTCTTGTTGGGCGGGACAGCTTTAGGAATCGGCCGAGGTGAGGAAGTCTATCCGTTGGAGTGCTTGCGGGAGGTGCCCATTGTCCTCATCCTGCCGGATTTCGCGATTTCCACAGCGGAAGCGTACGGTAGTTTAATATTGACAAAGCGAGAACCGAGCCTTAAACTTCGAGACCTTGCTCTGTCTTATCTAGGCGGGAGGAAAGAGCTTCTCGACCTGGTGAACGACCTGGAGTTCGCAACATTGGATTACGCTCCCGCTATCCGTGAATACAAAGAAAACCTGTTGGAGTTGGGGGCTTCTGTGTCCCTCATGTCCGGAAGCGGCTCTGCAGTGTTCGGTATATTTCACGACGAGGCGATGGCCTGTTCTGCGGCAAACCTGTTAGAGACCCGGGGAATCCATGCTATCGCCACTAGTACGCTGACTCGGAGTACTTATACGGAGAGGCGACTAGATTTTCGACCGAGACACTTTGGAGGATCCTGAGGGAGGGAGGCTTCGATGGAAATCACCGAGGTACGGGTTTTCCCCGTGGAGGATGAGAAGCTCAAGGCATTTGTCTCGATCATTCTCGATAATTGCTTCGTTATAAGTGACATAAAGATCATCAACGGTCCAAAGGGGCTTTTCATTTCTATGCCCAGTAAGAAACGCAAAGACGGGACCTTTCGCGATATCGCTCATCCGCTCAACAGCGAGACGAGGCGGATGATGGAGCAAAAGGTTCTGAATCGCTACATGGAAGAGGTTGGCGGTGGTGGAAATCTTGCGCCTCGCGAGCTGACGGCTGAAGGGGCGGCCGGCGAATCAGAAGGTATCGAGGGAGCTAGCGAAGTCTAGATTCGGGCCCTAAGTGCCCTGGTTCATAATTACGGTCACGTACCGAGAACGTCGAGGCGCCCGTCTGGCAAGGTGTGAGGAGTGAATAATATCTAGATATATGACCGACGAGCAACGCAGCCAGACGGGATGGATCGGCGTTCGAATGTGACCGTAATTATGAATCGGGGTACTAAGTCTTGGTAATCTTTCAACAACTAAGGGTTTGACCCGAAGAGCAGAACGTGACATCAAGAAGGCGCATCAGGCTCTTCCGCTTTGGTTGGGGCGTCGCCAAGCGGTAAGGCGCGGGACTTTGGATCCCGTATTCGAAGGTTCGAATCCTTCCGCCCCAGCCACACTTTGAGCTTCCAGCACATGTTGGACTGAATTCGGTACGGAGAGGCTCGACGATGGGAGGATCACTCAAATTATTTAGTGGAACTTGCAATCCGGCTTTGACGGAGAAGATTGCCGACCATCTCAATGTTCCGGTCGGCCGGGTCAATTTGCTCCGTTTTGCCGATAGCGAGATCTGCTGTCAGATCTTGGAGAACATCCGGGGCGCGGATGTATTTGTCGTGCAGCCGACGGCGCCTCCGGTCAACGAGAGCCTCATGGAGCTGGTCATTATGATCGACGCTCTCAAGAGGTCCTCGGCGAATCGGATCACCGCAGTCCTCCCGTACTACGGATATGGACGGCAGGATCGAAAAGACAAACCACGAGTTCCCATCTCAGCCAAGCTCGTGGCGGATCTCTTGTCAAAGGCGGGGACGAACCGCGTGATCACGATGGACCTGCACGCCGGGCAAATTCAGGGCTTCTTCGATATTCCGGTGGACCACTTGTTTGCGGCGCCGGTCATGCTGGAATATCTGGATTACATCGATGTCTCCGACAATTTGGTCATCGTATCACCGGACGCCGGAGGCGTGGAGAGGGCCCGCGCCTATGCCAAGCGGCTCAATCGCACCCTTGCGGTGATGGACAAACGCAGAGGCGACAGTAACGAAATCGAGACCATCCGAGTCATCGGTGACGTGGAAGGCAAGACAGCACTCATCGTCGATGACATCGTGGACTCGGCGGGAACGTTGGTTAAGGCGGCGGATGCACTCCTCGAGGCGAAGGCGGAAAGGGTTCTAGCTGCCTGTACTCATGCGGTTCTCTCAGGGGCGGCTCACGAACGCGTCATGAAGTCCAAGATCGAAGAGCTCATAGTTACCGATTCCATCCCGTTGTCTTCCGAGAAGGCCGGCTGTCCGAAAATCAAGGTCTTGTCGGTGTCCGTTCTTCTGGGCAAGGCTATTCAAAGCGTTCATGACGAGACTTCGGTCAGCTCGCTTTTCGTCTAAAACACATACGCAAATCATCGTACTCTCACTCTATACGCAATAGTTGACATGGCACGGTATACTAATAGATTACTCCTGACGGAGGATATTGGGCGTTAAGAAAGGAAGTACCCGATGGAGACGCTAGTCATCGAGGCAAAACCTCGAGAGAGTTTTGGTAAAGGCCCCAATAGACGGCTGCGCATGACGGGAATGATTCCGGCCGTTCTCTATGGTGAGGGCAAGGAAACTGTTCCTGTATCGGTCAACCCGAAGGACATCACGAGTGTCCTTCGTTCCCATGGCGGTATTAACACCATTTTCGAGCTCAGCATTACGGGCCGTAGTGGCAGCCGCCATGTCATGATCAAAGACTATCAGCTAGAGCCTGTAGAACATCGACTTCTCCATGCCGATCTCGTCCGGGTTGCCATGGATAGCGTCATGACGATCTCGGTTCACGTCGAGTTGAAGGGAACGCCGGTGGGGGTGAAGAACGAAGGCGGAGTGCTGGACTTCATCACCCGTACCATCGAGGTAACATGCTTACCTCGGGACATTCCAAAGACCATCGAGGCTGATGTGTCAGCAATGGCGATCGGTGAGCATCTTCGAGTCGGCGATTTGGAGATCCCCGAGAACGTGAATCTCGAGACCGAAAAAGGGGTTGTCATCGCTCACGTCATTACGCCGAAGGTGGTGGAAGAAGAAGAAGTGGAGACAGAGGGCGAAGTTGAAGCCGTCGCTGATGTGGAGGAAGGTGCTGAGCCGGAAGTCATCAAGAAAGGAAAAGCCGAAGAGGAGGGCGAAGGCTCGAAGGGGTAGGATTCGGCTGGAATGGTTGAGCGGTGCGGCTTCTGGTTGGTCTCGGGAATCCGG
>JAUVQL010000023.1 GCA_030598165.1 Acidobacteriota bacterium
AACTGGTTCGAGAGCGTTTCGAGAAGTATTTTTCACCTTCGGTGGTGACACGGATCTTGTCTGAAGGTGAGATGGAAGTTCAGGAGCTCGAAGCCACGGTCATTTTCGCGGACATCGTTGGATTTACACCGAGGGCAGAGAAAATGGACCCGCCCTCCATCGCGCAACTACTCAACGAGTACTTTTCACGTATGGCCGATGTCATCCTGGAGTACGACGGGACATTGGACAAGTTCATCGGTGACTGCATCATGGCGGTGTTCGGAGCTCCGTACCCGCAAAAAGACCACGCCATCATCGCCGTCCAAGTGGCTCTCGAAATGCGTCGGCGGCTGGAGGAGCTGAACCAGGAACGGAGCGGCGAGCCACCGATTCAGATGCGAATGGGGGTGAACAGTGGTCGCGTCGTGGCGGGCCCCATAGGTTCGGTCAAGCGCAAAGAGATCACGGTCTTGGGAGATACCGTCAATATTGCCTCGAGAATCGAGGGGGCGGTGGCGGAAGCCGGACAAATCGTCATTGGCGAGCGAACTTGGGAACTTGCCAAGGACCGATTCGATGTGAAAGATCTCGGCACTGTCGCTCTCAAAGGCAAAGAGAAGAGCGTACGAGTTTTCGAAGTCCTTTCCGAGAAATAACTCGGCATCTGGTAGATCAGGAGCAAGACTTGAAAGAATCACAGGACCGACGCATGCCGGCCGGCCGGGTTCTCAGACGCGGGAAACTCCTTTACTCGTTGATTCTCCTGATGCTGCTCGCCGTTCTCGTACCCCTGCTTCTTTCCAGTACGAGGCTCATCAACGCCAACAGAGATACTCTGGCTACGGCGGAGCAACTACTTCAATTGGACCAGACCCGGTCTATAGCGCAACAGGCGCGGATTTATCTCCAAGCCATGCACGGCAAAATTCTCGCCATCGCGCAAACATTCGAGTTGGAAGCTGACGCGCGAGCGGTGGCGGCTCGGGTTTCCTCTGCCTTGACGAGTACGAAACTCATCGACTACATCAACGAACAGAGCCACATCGAGATCCTCAGGGTTTACGACCGACGGGGCCATTTCAACAATGCCGGCATTTCCCTTCAAACAAGCGCCATCGAAGACTATCTCCTCCAGTCCTATACCGAGGCCTTGAAGGGGGAGCCTTGGGTCTCGACGGCACACGTTGTGGCTGATCCTCTTTATTACACCGTTGTGGTGATATCGGCGCCTGTTCGTTCGTCCAATCGTGATGGTTCTCCGGGACGTGTCATCGGTGTGGTCTCGGCCCTGGTGAGTCTCGAGCCCTTGCAGCAAATGGTGGAAGCCAAGGAACTAGAGGGAAGAGACGTCTACGTCGTCGACGGCCGGGGACATCTCATTGCTCATTCGGATCGAAAGATGCTTTTCGAGCGTTCCGATTTCTCGCAGGCCGTCATGGTGAAGGCCTTCCAAGAGTCCAAAGGGCAGGTCAGCCGATCCGTGAACTTCGAGCAGATTGAAGGGGCGGCCACCCAAGCGATGCTGGGAACCTACACGTCCATCGGCGACCGCAGCTCTCGGGTACCGTTTTTGAGTCGACTCGACTGGGGAGCCATCGTACAAGCCGAGGAAGAAGCGGTCTATTTCACGGTGCGTCAAATGGAGAGGTCGAGTTATTCGGAGGCAATCGTCTTTGCGGCCCTGGGCGTTTTTCTCGCGATCGTATTTGCCGGTCGGTTGTCTCGACCAATTTCCCATTTGGCAGAAGGTGCCCGACGGCTTGCTTCGGGAGATTTCTCACAAAACATCGATGTGCGGAGCCGGAACGAGATAGGTGAGCTTGCCGATACCTTCAATTTGATGACGGCCGAGATCCGCAGCTTCATCGACCAACTCAGGAAAGCGGCTGAAGAGAACAAGGAAATGTTCATGGGTACTATACGATCTTTGGCCGCGGCGATTGACGCCAAAGATCCGTATACCCGTGGGCATTCTGAGCGAGTCGCACACTACTCGGAAATGATCGCGCAATCGATGGGATTGTCCGAGAAAGAGGTGGAAGTCGTCCGAATCGGCGCCCTCATGCACGATGTCGGCAAAATTGGAATCGAAGACAAGATCTTGGGCAAAGCCGGTCCGTTGGATGAAGATGAGTTCGAGATCATGAAAACCCACCCATCGAAGGGTGCCATCATCATCGAGCCGGTTGGACCCCTCCAAGAGATGATTCCGGCCATGAAATACCATCATGAAAATATCGATGGCAGCGGGTACCCCCAAGGCCTTAGCGGAGAGGACATCCCCCTTTATGCCAAAATCGTCGCGGTAGCAGACACATTCGACGCGATGACAACGAACCGCCCCTATCAGAAGGCCATGGAGATTACCTACGTATTCGAACGAATGCGAAGCTTCGTCGGAAAGAAGTTCGACAAAGAGATCGTGGACGCACTCATTGCCGCGTACGAGGAAGGGCTCGTTCGTCCAAACCTACCTCTGCGGCGCGTTGCTTCATCGGAGGACTCCCAGAACCGACCGTCGAAACAGAGCCCACCAGGAAGAGTCGTGCGAGGGGCGTTCGGATCAGGGAGCTGAGGAGGTCGAGCGATGGACCGTAGAACGTGGTCTTTGGCACTTGTATTCGTCTTGTCGGGAGTTCTAACTTGTGGTGCCCCACTAGCTCACGCTCAGAAGCAAGAGCAAATTGAAGAGGCGCTCAAGATATACAACCGTGCCAAGTATCTCCACCAGGAGCGCAATTACGAGGAGGCCATCAAAGAGTATCAGCGGGCCACCCGGCTGGATAAGGAGAATCCATTCATCTTCAACTACATGGGACTCGCATTTTTGGCGCTGCGACAGTACGAAAGTGCTCAAAAAGCTTTCGCCGAGGCTTTGAGACTGAATTCCAACTTAACAGACGTACATAACAACCTCGGCGTGCTTTATTCGGAGATGGGGAACACGGAGGCGGCATTCAAGGAGTTCACACAAGTCGTTAGAGATCCGTCTTTTCCCACACCGGAGAAACCACTTTACAACATGGGTGACCTGTATTTGCGCGAAGGTAACCTAGAGCTGGCCCTGATGCATTTTCGCCGGGCCGTGGAGAAAAATCCCAACTTCGCCTTGGGATACCGGGGTTTGGGCAAGGTTCATTTAGCTTTTAACGAACGTGAATCGGCCATCGACAATTTCGAAAAAGCTCTCGCGCGCAACAGTAATGAATCAGAAAGCCTTTACGAATTGGCTCGAATCTATGAAGGGATGGGCGAAGTCGCCAAGGCGCAAGAGTACTATCGCCGTGTGGTCGAGGTCGATCGATTCTCAGTTTTGGGAAGACTGAGCCTCCAGAGACTCGAAGTGCTCAAGGGAACGAGCGAGTAGCAAGGTAAGAATTCAAGAACTCAAGAATTCATGAAATCAAGAATCAAGTAAAAGGATATCTTCGGAAAAGCGCCAAGACGGCGCGAAAAAAACACAGAGATCGAGAGGTCGGGACGTTAGCTTCTTGAATTCCTGAATTCCTGATTTCTTGAATTCCTAGCCCTGCCGCCCTCCCCATTCCTGCTTCCTCCACGGCTGACAGTTGATCCTACGCGGCAGATTGGGTGAAAATACCCGTTTTTGGGCGTTGGGTATTCTTTAGGTTAAAGAGGATATTTGAAAGTATATCAACGACTTCGAGAGGGACTCGTTCGAACGAGAGATAGACTCTCCGAAGGTTTGGGCCTCGCGACAGCGGGGGCTGACCCCGACTGGGAACAGCTGGAAGAGGCCTTCGTGACCGCGGACATAGGCCTCGCGGCGACGAGCGAGCTCCTCGATGCGGTTCGTTCGGTGCGGACCGATGAGGAGGTCCGCCAAGCCCTCAAAAAGAAGTTGCTGGATATTCTCGAAGGCCCTGAGTCCTCCGATTCCCATAGAGCGCCTGCACGACCGGAAGTCGTGCTCGTTGTGGGTGTAAATGGAACGGGTAAGACAACGACCGTTGCCAAACTTGCTCACCGAGCTAAAGAAGCTGGCCGCAGGCCTCTCGTTGTCGCTGCGGATACCTTCCGTGCTGCCGCTATCGAACAACTGGAGACTTGGACCCAGCGGATAGGGGTCGAGATCATCAAGGGGCCGGAAGGATCAGATGCCGCCAGTGTCGTGCATGACGGGCTCCAGATGGCTCTCTCAGCGGGCTTCGATGAAGTGATCATCGACACAGCGGGTCGGCTTCATACCAAGCGACCCTTGATGGAAGAGCTGGCGAAGGTCAAGCGAGTGGCCGGTCGCGTCGTGGAAGGTGCACCTCATCTGACTCTGCTAGTCATGGATGCGACGGTCGGCAGCAATGGCCTTGCCCAAGCTCGTCAGTTCGGTGATGCTCTCGGTGTAGAAGGCATAGTGCTGACCAAGCTCGACGGAACGGCCAAGGGCGGGATTGTAGTGGCCGTGGCGCGAGAACTGGGCATTCGGGTTCGTTACACTGGGGTCGGGGAGGGATTGGATGACTTGCTGGCTTTCTCCCCCGAGGATTTTGTTCGAGCGCTCATGGGAGTGGAAGGTGACAGCTGACGAGATCATGATGAGGCGGGCATTGGCTCTCGCTTCTCTGGGGCGAGGGCGTACGAGTCCTAACCCACTTGTCGGTGCCGTTGTAGTGCGGGAAGGACGAATCCTCGGACAAGGCTACCATCGAAGGGCAGGAGAGCCTCACGCGGAAGTCATAGCGCTGAGAGAGGCCGGGCGCCGGGCTCGAGGAGCCACGCTCTACGCCAATTTGGAACCCTGCTGCCACACGGGGCGTACGCCGCCCTGTGTTTTGGAAATCGTAGAGGCTGGTGTAATCCGCGTTGTCGCGGCCATGCGAGATCCTGACCCCAGGGTCGACGGCGGAGGCTTCAGACGCCTCCGACGGCGCGGGGTAGAGGTAGAAGTGGGTTTGCTGAAGGAGGATGCCGTCCGGCTCAACGATTCGTTTGCCAAGTTTGTGCGTAGGAAGCTGCCTTTGGTCACTTTGAAGGCTGCGGCAAGCTTGGACGGCAGGATTGCTACGCGAACGGGCCACTCAAAGTGGATCACTTCCGCCGAAGCGCGAGATCACGCTCGCGTCCTACGCCGGGAGAATGACCTCTTGATGGTGGGAATCAGTACCGTGTTGGCGGACGATCCACTCTTGACGGATCGTAGTGGCCGTGCCCATTTGGTGAGAGCGGTGATGGATACCCATTTGAGGTTACCTGTAGAGGCGCAACTCGTCGAAAGCCTCGACCAAGGCTCCGTTATCGTCTTCTCTGGTCCCGATGCTTCTCGAGCCCGTGAGAAAGAGCTTCGAAAACGAGGCGTTGAGGTCAAACGGGTCGCGCTTCGGCGTGGGAGACCCGATCTCCGCAAGTGTTTGGAATACTTGGCGGAATGCGGAGTCACGCGCGTTTTGGTAGAGGGTGGAGGCGAGCTTCATGCTTCCTTCTTGAGTGAACGTCTGGCAGATCGACTCGTGCTGTACCTGGCTCCAAAGCTCATTGGAGGCCGTGAGGCACGTTCTTTGGTCGGAGGGCTCGGACCGCGACTCATGGATGAAGTCGATCAGTTGAAACGCTACCGGACCTCGCGGGTCGGGGATGACATCCTCGTCGAAGCAGATCTTTGAAGCCGCAAATGAACGCAAGATCAAAAGAAGCCGCGAATAAACGCGAATAAAGACGCAAATGAACGCGAATCGGACAAGAGAATTAGTCGGAAATTAGGAATGAATCCGGAGAAGAATTTAACGCAAAGACGCAAAGAAGCAAAGACGCAAAGAAGACCGAGTGATTCGACCGAGATCTTTTTTTGGGGATCTTTTCTTCTCCGCGTCTCCGCGTCTTTGCGACTCCGCGTTGATTTCCGAAGGTTTCTTTTACGTGGATTCTTAAGCGCTCGTTCAGGTCTTATTCGCGTTAATGTGCGTTTATGTGCGGCTACATTTCTGGATTCTTGACTTCTTGAGTTCTTGAGTTCTTGAGTACTTGAGTACTCGGGTACTGACGGTGGAATAAGGGGAAAAGATGTTCACTGGAATCGTTGAAGAGATGGGCGAAATCGTTCGGCAAAGGGAGAAAGACCAACTCGTCGTTTTGACCGTTCGAGCTCCTACCCTTTACAAAGAGCTGAAAATCGGGGCCAGCATCGCGGTATCTGGAGTTTGCCTGACCGTGACCCACCTAAATGGAGATTGCTTCGACACAGATGTATCCAATGAGACGATGAGACGCACCCATTTGGGGAAGCTCATTGTCGGCGGAAAAGTCAATCTCGAGCTTCCTCTACGAGTCGACGACCGATGGGGGGGGCATTTCGTCCAGGGCCACGTCGATGGCTTGGGCAACATCATTTCCATTGAACAGCGTGGAGGGGATCGAATCATCAAAATCGGCTACCCAAAAGAAGCCGACGGCTACGTGGTGGAGAAAGGCTCTATTGCTGTGGATGGCGTTAGTCTCACGGTGGCTGCTTGTGGCCGAGGATGGTTCGAAGTCATGCTCATCCCGCACACGCTCGAGATCACCACGCTTGGTGAGCGATCTCCTGGAGACGAGGTCCATCTGGAATACGATATACTGGCGAAGCATCTGGTTCGCTTGGCCGAGATCTACCGGGACAAGGATGTCGGCAGCAAATAAGCCGCAAATGAACGCGAATGAAAGCAAATAAGAAGAATTTAACGCAAAGTCGCGGAGGCGCAAAGGCGCAGAGAAGACAAAGTCTTTCACCGAGATTTAATGTGTGGCCTTTCTTCTCCGCGTTTGGCGTTAATTTCCGAAGAGTTTTGAATGCATGATTCTCGAGTTCTTGAGTACTTGAGTTCTGATCTTATCTAGAAAGCGACGAAATGGAAGAACAACAACAGCAACAAAGTGAATCCTTCTCGACGATCGAGGAAGCCATCGAAGACCTTCGTAATGGAAAAATGGTTATCGTTGTCGACGACGCAGACCGCGAAAACGAAGGGGACTTGACTATTGCAGCCGAAAAGGTCACTCCCGAGGCGATCAATTTCATGGCCCGCCACGGGAGAGGGCTCATTTGTTTGCCGATGACCGGTGAGCGGCTAGACGAACTGCAGATTCCTCTGATGGTGAGCAACAACACCTCCACCCACCGAACCGCTTTTTGTGTATCCATCGAGGCGAAAAAAGGGGTGAGCACGGGGATATCCGCGGGAGATCGAAGCCGGACGGTTCTCGCCGCAATCGACCCTGAGACCAAACCCGAGGGCCTGGTGCGACCGGGTCATATGTTCCCTCTGCGAGCCAGCCCAGGGGGTGTGCTCCAAAGAGCGGGGCAAACCGAGGCCGCCATTGACTTGGCTCGTATCGCTGGGCTCTATCCGGCTGGCGTTATCTGCGAGGTCATGAAGGACGATGGCACCATGGCACGCGTCTCGGATCTGACGGGATTCGCCAAAGAGCACGGGCTCAAGTTGATCACCGTGGCGGATCTCATAAGATACCGTCTGCGGACGGAGCGGCTGATCACCAAAGTGGCCGAGGCCAAGCTGCCGACTCGATATGGAACGTTCCGGCTCATGGCGTATGAGACGGCGACGGAACCTGCGACTCACCTCGCCCTTGTCTTCGGAGACATTCAACCCGGAGACACGGTGCTCGTTCGGGTTCATTCTCAATGCATTACCGGTGAGGTCTTTCATTCAGAGCGCTGTGATTGCGGACCCCAGCTCGATGCTGCTCTTCGCCGAATCGAAGAAGATGGTAAAGGTGTTCTCCTTTATCTTCACCAGGAGGGGCGAGGTATTGGGTTGGTCAACAAGATACGCGCTTACAGCCTCCAAGACCAAGGGATGGATACGGTTGACGCCAACAAGCACCTAGGTTTCAAGGCGGATCAACGCGAGTACGGAATCGGTGCTCAAATTTTATCCGAAATCGGTGTTCGAGATATTCGATTGCTCACGAATAATCCCAGGAAGTTCGTCGCCCTGGAAGCCTATGGCCTCCGTATCGTTGAACGAGTGCCCATCGAGATTCCGGCGACCAAAAACTCGGCCCGTTATCTGAAGACGAAAAAGGACAAGCTCGGTCATTTGCTCGAGAAAGTTTGAGGGACGCTACGAACAATCGTACATCATGTGCGGCTGCGGTTGAATTATGAATGCGGATTTCTTAAAAGACGTCGAGCTATTCCAGGGACTGAGTGACACTCAGCTTGCCGATATCCTTCTTCTTGGCGTTGTCAAAGAATATGGCAAGGACGATGTGATATTCGAAGATGGAGCGCCGGGGGATTGCTTCTATGTTATCTATTACGGCGCGATTCGCATCAGCAAGATCTTCGAACAGATGGGCGAGGAGGCGCTGACCGTTCTGCGCCCCGGGGATTTCCTCGGCGAGATGTCTTTCTTCCAAAATGAACCTCGCTCGGCGCGCGCCGTAGCTCAAGAGGATTCGCAACTACTTGAGATCCGAAATGAAGACCTCAAGGAACATTTGGAAGCCGAGCCTGAGGTGGCACTCAGCTTTCTGTGGGCCTTTTGCCGTACACTCTCGCGAAGAGTTAGAGAAACGAACGAGAAATTTACGGCGCTCTTCGCGATTTCCCGAGTATTCTAGGCAGCTGCATTAGCTTCTGAGCCTCGCCTGGTCGTAAATTCTGTAATAAATAAGGTTATGGTGAGGAAGGGGATCGGGACCGTTTGCTGAGGGGCCTCACCTCAAATCCCTTGACATTGATGGTGTGGTCCTCTAACATTAATAATTGCACCAATTTAAGGGGAGATCCGTCTTTTGACGGGTGATGCATAGATGTTTGAGCAGATTTCTGCCAAGATACAAGGTGTCTTCAAGAAGCTCCGAGGCGAGGCGCGTCTCACTCCTGAACACGTCCAGGATGCGCTCAAGGAGCTACGAATGGCCCTTTTGGAGGCTGATGTCCATTTCGCCGTGGCCAAAAAGTTCTGTGCTCAGATCGGTGAGAAAGCCGTAGGACAGGAAATTCTGTCTTCGCTCAC
>JAUVQL010000100.1 GCA_030598165.1 Acidobacteriota bacterium
AGCAACAAAGCAGGAAAACGTGAAGACACAGCAGCTTACAGCAGCAAGCTGAAGCAAACAAGAAAAGCCTGAATAACGTAAGACAAAGAAGGAATCTCGGATTCGGAATTTAACGCCAAGGCGCAAAGACGCGGAGACGCCAAGAAGAGAGGCCACCGTAATAAATCTTGGTAGAAGCAACTCGGTCTTCTCTGCGACTTTGCGCCTTCGCGGCTTTGCGTTAAAGATCCGTATTCTTGAGTTCTCGAGTTCTGAGTTCTTGAGTTCCTATCTCAATTCAAGGTCGCGACCGGCTTCTCAGCCACGGGAAGATCGATAATGAAGCGAGCCCCTTGGGGTCTGTTATCCTCCACACGAATACGACCCCGATGCTCGGCCACGATCCGGTTGACGATCGCCAGTCCAAGTCCACTGCCCCGGCGCTTGGTCGAGTAGTACGGCATGAACAACTTGTCGCGATCGCCAGGGGGAACCCCTGGCCCGTCGTCGGCAATCTCGATGCAAGCCATCTGTGTGTCTGGACTGTAGGAAGTCGTTATCTGAACATAGCCCTTACCTCCAGTGGCTTCGATGGCGTTGTCGACGACATTGATGAAGACCCGGCGGATGAGCTCGGGATCGAGTCGGACATCGGGAAGGTTGGAGGCAAACCGCCTCTCGAGGGTCAACTCGGTGAACAGCCCGTCATACAGCTCCAGCGCGGCATGCAGCAGAGGATTGAGCTGCTGCGGTATCGGCGAGATGGAGGGCATCCGTGCAAATTGAGAGAATTCATCAACGAGATTCTTGAGGGAATCCACCTCTTCGATAATGGTTCCCGTGCACTCCTCGACGACCTTCGACAACTCCGGTGTCCGGGCTCGGAAGTGCTTCCTTATCCTCTGAGCAGACAACTGGATGGGGGTGAGAGGGTTTTTGATCTCGTGTGCTAGGCGCCGAGCAACTTCACGCCACGCCGCAACCTTCTGCGCACGTAGAAGCTGTGTCAAATCGTCGAGGACCATGAGGAGGCCGGCCGTCTCTCCAGTAGCGCCGGTCAAAGAAGTCAGATAAACCGACAGGTGCAGCTCACGGCTTCCCACCATCACGTTGACTTCTTCCTCTATCGCATGCTGACCGTTCACCACCATCACCTCGAGAATTCCACGGAGCTCCGCTAACCGCTCCGGGTGAAGGACCTCGCGAAAATGGCGACCCATGACGGAATCATCGAGCTCCAACATCCGTAGCGCCGCGGGATTCCAGGTCGTAAAGACACCATCGCGGTCCAACGAGATGATCCCGGTGGTGATGTTCTCCAAAACCGTCTCCATGTAACGGCGACGACGTTCGAGCTCCAAGTTTTTCGCCTCGAGATTCTCTCGCGAGCTTTCGACCCGACTCTGAGAGGCCTTGAGTTTGGCCGTCATCTTATTGAAGGACTCCATGAGAAGGCCGAGCTCATCCACGGCCGCACCCGATACCGGATGGTCCAGGTCACCGGCAATCACCCGCTCTGTGGCTTCCGCAAGCTGACGCACGGGAACAGTAATGCGCTTGGCGAGGTAGAGACCAATCCAGGTCGAGGAAAAAAGAATGAGCAGAGAGACCATGACGAAAAACGAGAGATAAAGATCCTGTATAGGCTCTTTCTGCGCCTCCGCTTGCCGGTAAAGGTTGACTTCGTCGTTGACGAGGCTAATCGTCGAAGAGAGTGTTTTAGGGAGAAAGTGGGAGACGACGACCGAGCCTTCGACTTCGCGGGTACCTGGACGATAGATGGGAGACACGAATCTCACGAGAGAACCTTCCCCCAAAGAGTCTTGGTGAATGGTCTCCTCACCCTTCAAACCGATCTCAGCGAGCCGACGCGAGGTGTCGGGATTGTAGTCATGTAGAGGCAAACCCGGCTGTACCTTTGTGACCAGCAGCTCACCTTCGCTCGAAAAAACATTGATCATGTCCAGGCGGTATTGGGTGAGCCTTCGCTCCATAGTTCTAAAGAGCACACGCAACCGCTCTGGAGCAAGAAGGCGCTCGCTGCTGATGTCGTTGGACAATCTGCGCGCATAAAACGTGGCGCTCTCCTGTTTCTCACGGTAGTAGTGTTCCACAACGTCTTGAGCGCCCAGAAGCACGGACTCCACCGGGTGGGAGAACCATCTCTCTACAGCAGTCGTGATGAGGCGGCTTCCTACGACGACGATCAAAGCCGAAGGAAACAACGCAAAGCTAACGAATATGATGACGAGTTTCGTTTTGAACTTGACGCCGAGAACCGCTCGGCGCCTCTCCATGAAGAGCTTGATAAGGTTGCGCGCCAATACAAATACCAACACCAATAATATGGTGAGGTTCACCAACGTAAAACCGTACAGAAAAACTCTTGCCAAGAAGTCGGGAGTGAAGGACTCGGATTTACTGATGAGATATGTGCTGACTATCGGGATGAGAGTAAGCAGTACGACCGCAGCAGCTAGAAGGCGGACGTTGTCCTTGAGCTCCTTCTTACCACTACTCGCCGTTGGTGTCGCCATGGGCGTTAGTCCATCAAATCGATCAAGGAAGATAAGTAAAATATTTCTTAGTCCACCCCGTACCTACGTTCCAAGGGACAAAAAGAAAAAGATTGCGTTCTCTGACGACACCTTTGACACGCAGATAGTACTCGCCGTTGGGCTCCAGTATCGAGGTTTCGAACAGTTCCAACGACTCCAATGTAATCATGAACCGCCGCATGCCTTCCGGATCGGAAACCACATCGGTAGCTTGGATCTCGCCGTCGATCTCCAACGACAGCTTGTATCTTTCGGTCAAATTATCGTAAGTGACGGTCGTGCTGATCTCCCGGGTCGCTACTTTCTGGTTGAGCCAAACGGTCCGGACCTTCTTCAGTTGGACGATGAACCGAAAACTAACCGGCAGGCCGCTCTCGACGGCCCGTTCGACCTCGTCTGAGAAGGCATCCGTCATCCGGAAGCTCACAAGGATTTTGTCTTTGCGAACGACAGAAACCAGCTCAACGATATCTGCTCCCCATACAGGAATTTCCACTGCGAGGAACAACACTGTCCAGCACAATACTTTGCCCACGTTCGAGCCCATCTTCCGCCATCGTACTGCAGGCATATTCCGCGCTCAACAATTCCGTTCAATTTTGTGGGAAAGGGCAGGCACCTATCGATCGTCCCTATCCAAAAGCCCGCGGATCGTCTCCACAAATTCAGCCGCGTCTTTGAAGTCACGATAGACGGAGGCAAAACGAACATAAGCCACTTGATCCAGCCCTTTGAGCTTCAGCATGACGAACTCTCCGATTTCGTTGGCTGCGATCTCCTTGTTCGCGCTCTCGTGAAGCCTTTGCTCCACTTCGTCTACGATCTGCTCGAGTTGCGTTACCGACACCGGCCGCTTCTCGCATGCTTTGAGGAGTCCTGCCAGAACTTTTTGACGGTCGAAACGCTCGCGGCGCCCCTCCTTTTTGACAACCATATACGGAATTTGATCGATTCGCTCGTAGCTAGTGAATCGTCTTCCGCATTCGAGACATTGCCGACGCCGTCGGATGACCTCACCCTCTTTGCTTTCTCGCGAATCGACGACCTTGTCACTTAGATGGTCACAATATGGACACTTCATTAGCCTCCCCCTGCGCTCTCCAGCGTCTTGACCTCCTTCAAGCTCAAGCCCTCCCGAATGAACAAAACCAAACCCAGAAGAGTAACTGGCAAGAAGGCGATGGCGTGGTTGACCAAGGCAGCCGCTTGAGATCGAGACTCATCCACACCGAAGAGCAAGGTCAAAGCCAGCGAAAACATGACGTGGTACCCACCGACTGCTCCAGGTGTGGGGACGGCGACACCCACGACCAGAAATCCCAATACGAGAAAAGTGGCACCAAAAGGTAGCTGAATTCCAAAGGCACTCATTCCCAACCACAACACCAGCGATATGTTGAGCCACAAGACAACGGACAAAACACCGATTCGTACCAAGTTCCCTACATCCGCCAGCACACCAAGACCTTCTCCAAAGCTTGCTAGAAATCGCATGGCCATCGCTTCCAAACGGGAAGGAAGCCACTGAACGAAAAAACCGACGATAGCCATCGCTCGTTCACGATACTTGACGAAGCCAAACATGATGGCAAGCCCAAAGGCCGCACCTAGAAATGCGGTCACGCCACCCACTTTGAGACCGTGGATGGCGGTAGCACTCTTGGCCCCTTCGGGAGGGGGACCGAGAAAAAGCCATAAACCCACGAATAGAATGACCGTGACCAAATCAAATACACGCTCCAGAAAAATGGTCGCGAAGGCGGCAGACGCCGAGAATCCCTCGCGGCGAGCGAGTAAGTAAGGGCGCACCAACTCACCCACACGACCAGTAGGAGCAATGAAATTGAA
Source organism: Acidobacteriota bacterium (assembly GCA_030598165.1). Next base: position 4,386 of record JAUVQL010000100.1, read on the forward strand.
CATGAATCCAATCACGGTTGTTAGGAAACAGGCCCCCAGGTGAGCCACGCCGATCGGCTTCAATAGTACCTGCCATCTGAGCGCTCGCAATACATAGCTCACGATTACAAAAACGATGGCAGTGGCTATCAGTCCCAAATCGGCCTCGACTAGACTCCTGCGGATCGCTCCCAAATCCGCCCCTTTGAAAAAAAAGGCTAGCAAAGCCACGGCTACAAGTCCCATGGCCAATGCCTGTACTCTTTTCGAACCTAGTTTCTGGAGCATCTTTTTTAAAGGGGACGGGACCGCTCAATCTGAGTCGGTGGATGTAGAGAAAAAAACAAATCTCAGCCTTTATACTGGGCGAGGAATTTACTAGAATACTCACCGGAAGTCAAACAAGTTCAGTATTTAGAAGGGTTTTGGTGCTTTTCTCATTTGGTGGATGTAATTAGGCCATTAATGAAAATCAGAAGGAACCTTCGGAGACGAATCCTCGTTCTAGCAGTTGAGGAGGGGAGTTAGCTGGTTTGCTAACGGATCAAGATCTCGCAGCCCGTTGCCTAGCTGGCGACGAGATGGCATGGGAGACCTTAGTCGAACGTTACCATCGGAAGGTTTGGTATGTCGCTTATCAGTTTACGGGAAGAATCGAAGAAGCCGATGAGCTTACTCAGGAGATCTTCCTTCACGTACTGGGTGCTCTCAAGAGCTTCGATCCGACCGGTCATCTATCGGCATGGCTTCTTCGAGTGGCACGCAATTACGCCATCGACAACTACCGGCGGAAACGCCGCGAGCTTTC
>JAUVQL010000194.1 GCA_030598165.1 Acidobacteriota bacterium
CCATTCGAAGGTTGCCCGCGACTGGCACTGAAAAAGGTCACCGATGAGGCCAAGGCGCTTGGGTATACCATGATGGCGGGCCCGGAAGCCGAGTTCTTCTTGTTCCAGCGAAGTGGTGACGATGGACCCACCACCCTCTCGCACGATGCCGGGAGTTACTTCGACTTGACACCTCTCGACAGGGGAGAAGATGCGCGCCGTGACATCGTCAATGCCCTCGAAGCGATGGGATTCGAAGTCGAGGCCTCGCATCACGAAGTCGCACCGGCGCAGCACGAGATCGATTTCAAATACGCCGACGCGGTGACCACGGCCGACAATATTGCGACGTTCCGTTTTATCGTGAGGCACGTCGCGATGCAGCACGATCTCCACGCCACATTCATGCCGAAGCCGGTTTTTGCCATCAACGGCTCGGGTATGCACACCCACCAGTCCTTGTTCAAGGGAGATCAGAACGCGTTCTTCGATCCAGAGGGGGAATATCAGCTTTCCGAGGTGGCTCTTCACTACATCGGCGGCATTCTGAAACACGCTCGAGGTTTCTGCGCCATCACCAATCCCCTCGTCAACTCATACAAGCGGCTCGTACCCGGATACGAGGCGCCGACCAATGTCGCCTGGTCTATGAAAAACAGGAGTCCCCTTGTGAGGGTTCCCGAGAAGCGTGGGTTGAGTACCCGTGTCGAGGTGCGCATGCCTGATCCGTCGGCCAACTCCTATCTGGCTCTCGCCGTCATGCTCAAATCCGGATTGGAGGGTATCAAGAACCGAATCGAGCCGGGCCCGCCGGTCAACAAGAACATTTATACGATGAGTCAAAGGGAACGTAGGCGGTTGAAGATCAGTGAGTTGCCGGGCGATCTTCGTGAGGCTGTGGATGCGCTGGAGAAAGACAAAGTGGTTCATCAAGCACTTACGCCTCACATTCTCGATCATTTCCTGACGGCAAAACGCGCCGAGTGGCACGACTACATTGCCCAAGTCCACGACTGGGAGCTGAAGAGGTATCTGTCAGTTTATTAGCGGAAGCAGTCAAGCTTGCCTCAAAGTGAAGCTAATGTAGCCGCAAATGAACGCGAATGAACGCAAATCAAAAAGATTCTGTTGGACTTGACTTTAGTCTTAGCACCCCGATTCATAATTACGGTCACGAAACGAACCGAGAACGCCGATCCATCCCGTCTGGCTGCGTTGCTCGTCGGTCATATATCTGGATATTATTCATTCCTCACGCCTTGCCGGACGGGCGCGTCGACGTTCTCGGTACGTGACCGTAATTATGAACCAGGGCACTTAGTTCAGATCTTATCCGCGTTAATGTGCGTTTATTCGCGGCTGAATTCTTGAGTTCTTGAATTCTTACTGTGACCCTGCCACTACCGTGGCACCTCAACAGGCACATACATGAGCTGCATGCCGCGCTCTATCTGAAAAACGACGGTGTCGCCCGGTTGGAGGGTCGAGCCTACTTCTCGGAGATCGGCGATACTCTCTATGGCAGTCTTGTTGATCGCGAAAATCACGTCGCCGGGCAGCAGCCCCAACGTCTCGATCATGGGAGTTTCGACCGAACGTGCAGCAACGACGACACCCTTGCGAGTCCTGAGCCCGGGGAGCAGCATCATGACTCTTCGGTCCAACTCGATGACGAGGATGCCGAGCTCTTGAATCAAGTTGTCTTCGGGACGAACCATGTTGGCAAAGCGGTTCGGATCGCTGGTGCTATCTGAGATGGGGACTCGAAAGGTCAGTTTTTGGGTTCCCCTCAGCACTTCGAGGTCCGCCGTTTCACCCACGGCGTGGCGGTAAAGGTTCACTCGGAATTGCCGGCCGTTTTCCATGGCTTTACCGTCGAGCGTCAAAATGATGTCTCCAACCCGAAGCCCGGCCTCTAACGCTTTTCCGAGCGGGTAGACATCGGAAAGTATTACCCCCCAGTCCTGATCCAAACCCAAACCCCGCGCTAGGAGGGGGGTGATGGTTTGAGCACGAGCGCCAATGTCGCCGCGACTCACGCGGCCGGATTTACGGATCTGTTCGAAAACGTACTGCACGATGTTGCTCGGAGCGGCAAATCCCAGTCCTTCACTGCCGCCTGAACCGGAGATGATAAACGTGTTGATACCGATCACTTCACCGTTGGTGTTTACCAGCGGGCCGCCACTGTTGCCAGGGTTGATTTCAGCATCGGTTTGAATGTAGATCATGGGGTCTTCTTCCCGGACCTGCCTCGCTGTTGCACTCACGACGCCCATACTGACGGAGTTTTCGAGGCCTCTCGGACTTCCATAGGCAAAGACCAACTGGCCTTGTTCCACGTCATCCGAGTCCCCCAAGGGAAGTGCGGCAAGGTTCTGTTTCTGCACTTTCAAAACTGCGAGGTCGGTTTCGTAGTCGATGCCGACGACCTGCGCTCCGAGTAGGTCTCCATGGGGTCTCAGAATGGAACGTTTCCCTGAGCTGTCGTCTCTTGGTGGGGCGAATCTGACTTGGACCCTGCTGGCTCCGGAGACGACGTGCGCATTCGTCACGATGTAACCGCTCGGATCCACGACGACGCCAGATCCCGCACGCGTCTGCTTGGAGAAAAGCTTCTGACCAGCCACCAAGCCCTGGGCGGGGACGTAGCCTGTTGTGAAGATGACAACGACTGATGGATTGACGCGCTCCGACAGTTGGCGGAAGGATTCGCTCAATGCTCCCAGCGCCGAGGGCGCGTCTTGCGGTTCGGCCTCCACCGGCGTGAACGTCATGGCGGAGACGATGAGAAAAAGCGGACTTGTGCGTAGGAGTTTGTAGTTCATCATTTCCTCAGTTGTGAAGAGGTCGGACCCGCTTCTGATCCTTCAAAGTTAGTTCCGGGTTATGGCAACGAGGTTGACGTCATCTGGCTGCGGTCGGCCGTTCGCGAAAGCAGTAGCCCGTTCGACGAGTTTTTCTAGTACAAGGCCGCCCTCCATTCCGGCTAGTTCAGCGAGCACTTCCCGCATGGCTCGATCCTCAAAGAACTCCTCGTTATCTCCGATGATGGAGCCTAGGCCATCGGATCCTATGAGGAAGACGTCCCCGGTGTCCATACGAGCTTTTCGCGACTCGTATTGGACAATCGCAACATCGCCAAAGAGGCCGAGGGGCGGTCCTGCCAGAGCGATCTCGTCCAGTCGTTTCTCGCCGCCTCTCAATACGAAGGGATAAGGAAGGCCCGCATTCGCGAACTCGATTTCCGGGCGGTTCGGCTCGAGAGCAATGACAGAAGCGGCAGCGTACATGCCTTCCGGTAAGATGCGGTGAAGGCGTCCGTTCATCTCAGTGAGGAGATCGACGGGATCACCCGTACGTGCGGCCGTTTCTTGGAAAATCCCTTTGAGAAGCATCGTACTCAATGCCGCCTGGACACCGTGACCGATGACATCCGAAACGAGAATCGTAAGGTTTTTGCCTTCGCAAACGTAGTCGTAGAAATCGCCTCCCACCGCTTCGCAAGGCTGATAGAGGTTCGCGAAGAGGTACCCTTCCAGGGAAGGAAAGCTTTCGGGTAATAAGCTTCTTTGAATCCTTCCGGCCATCTCCAGCTCTCTCTCCAAGAATCGATGGCGAGTCTCGAGCTCTCCATACTCTCTCAAGAGCTTATCGAGCTCTTTCACTTTGCCGGCAAGTTGGTGTCGTAAGCCCTTTTCTTCTAGTCCATTACGGATAATGTTCAGCACTGCCTGGTTGTCCCAGGGCTTTTCGATGTAATGATAGAGAC
>JAUVQL010000076.1 GCA_030598165.1 Acidobacteriota bacterium
AAGGACTCGTCATGGGATTCCTCGGTCTGTTTGCACTTTATTCCGCCATCGATTCTCTGTTCCACGGTGGACGTCCCATTGCATCCCGCTGGGCCCTCATTTATGCCGTCTTCGTCGTCGCTGGTAGCTTCCTCATTGCCTGGGGACAGCGTCGCGCCGCAAATAAAAGCGGCTCCCCCCTGGTCGAAGTCGATGCCAAGGGATGGGTCCTCGACGGCTTGATCACCTCCGCGGTTTGCATCGCATTCGCTATTCTAGTGCTCATCGAGAAAACGACTTGGTCCGTGTACACTCCCTACGCCGATCCCCTCATTGTCATCTTGTTGGTGGTGTTCTCTGCCCCCATTCCAATAGCCATCGTTCGGAACAACATTAGAGAACTGCTCCTTGCGGCGCCGGACGCGGATTTTCAAGAGAAGGTTCGAGCAAAACTCAACAAAGCTACCCACGAACTACCTCTGGATCGAACCATCCTCCGGATGGTGAAGGTGGGGCGGCACTCTTATTTACACGTCTACATGGTGGTTGCCGAGTCCGACCGCGGAGCCAACATCAACGATTTGGATGACGTCCGGGAACGTATCGCCACCGAGCTTGCTGGTGCGTTGCCGGGCCTCACCGTTGATGTCATCTTTACCGGCAGTGAGAAATGGGCAAACCCGTTGGAGCCGTCCGAGACAAGGAATTCATGAACTCAAGAAATCAGGAATTCAAGAAGTCTTCTACTAGTTTATGCTGAGAGCAAACATCATCTTACCTCTCCTCCTCCTGAACACGGGCCCTATTTATGCCAAAAATACGGCATTCCAACAGGAACAAGAACAGAAGCAGGAGGAGAAAAAGGAAGAGGAAGAACAAAAGCCTAAGACCTTTGTGTTCTCCTTTACCTACGCCGATCATAGAAACCACGACACCAGTGACCTCGACACCTATATCGAGGCCAAAGCCTTCGAGCTCTACGCGCGCTATACCTTCAAGAAGCGATATCGAGTCGTCGCGGGCATGAACTATCTCGAGCAAAAAAATCCCGACGCAATTCCATTCAACATTAGAATGGGTTTGTTCGATTTCGTATACGCCATCCGTGACTTGACCTTCCGCAGCGTCTTATTTGCCGAATTCATCTTGGACAAGAGCCGCCGGTCCGACGGCGAAAACTACAACAACGTCTTCGTCGTGGGATTCCGGTACGCTTTCCAAATCTAGAGGGAACGTGACGAAGAAAACGCTCCTGTGGGTCGTCTTGGTCTCCGTTTGTTTCTCGGCCATCTACCTCATTCGAATCCGCAAGGACATGGTGGACTTCCGAGTCAACTACAAAGCCGGGGAACGACTCCGTAGCGGCGAAGATCTCTACCCGACCACGGACGGCCACTTCATGTTCAAGTACCTCCCCTCTTCAGCGCTTCTATACGTTCCTTTTTCCTATCTTCCTCTGGAAGGCGCCAAGGCCGCTTGGTACTCCTTGACGGTCGTCTGCTCCCTGTTTCTTTTCTACTTGTCCTACAAGATGGTGGGATGGGGAGAGCGCCGTTCCGCGCTTTGGATGATTTGGCCTCCGTTGATCCTCGCCAGATTCTTCTTTAGGGAAATGAAGCTTGGCCAGATCAACACGATCGTGACGGCCCTAATGCTGATGATGATCTGGTACTTGATGGATGAAAGGAAAAAGTCAGGCAAGGAAATTCTACCGGGCATCTTCTGGGGACTTGCGACCGCATTGAAGCCTTATGCGTTGGTCTTCTTTCCTTATTTCATCGTAAAAAGAAACTGGAAGAGTTTGGCCGTCGGACTCATCGTTATCGGTGCAGCCCTTCTAGCTCCTTCGGTCTATTACGGAGTCGAAGGGAATTTCCAACTGCACCGCGATTGGGCCTCGACGCTCTCCCAGTCGACCCCATCGCTTTTCAACTCGGCTGACAACGTCTCCATCATCGGCTTCTTGGCGAAGTGGACGGGGGATCAAGGTTTGTCATTTTGGATGTACCTCTTCGCCGTTGCTGCGCTCGCCTTCCTCGTGCTGGGGTTGATCGTGAAGGGACGCCAGACACCGAACGCGGCGGTTTTTGAGGGCGCCATTTTGCTCGTCTCGATTCCTCTCGTGTCTCCCATGGGCTGGGACTATTCGCTCTTGATGTCGGTAATGGGCGTCAGCCTACTCGTGGTTCACTTTTCAGACTTCAGCAAATTCTGGCGAGTCGTTCTCATCGTCAACTTCTGCATCATCGCGCTTTCGATTTACGACCTCATCGGAAGGCAGATCTACGGAGCCTTCATGATGTGGTCAGTCCTCACCGTGTGCTTTCTCGTCGTTTTGGGTTACTTGGCGGTCCTTAGATTCAGGAACTTGGCCTAACGAGGTGAGACGACGTCGCCCTGTTCGCGTCGATCCGTTTGACGGCGAACGATGAGCTCCTGTTGGATGAGGAGGGCGAGCTCTCTCTTCAGAACGATCCTCGACAACTCCTCTAAAGGTTGCCGTGTTCTCAAATCCAATCGCCTCGCAAAGATTCGGTAAGGACCTTCGACCGGTTGTCCGAAGCCGCGGTGCACGGTTACATACTTCCGGGAACCGAGGAGTTTGTTCAAATACTCCACGTCGTCCGGCTCGTAACCCTCGATTCGAGACGACGGCAGAAGGAACCGATGGCGTTCATATTTAGCGATGAAATTTGATGGCACGTAAATCGTTTTTCCTTTCAGAAGGTCGGCCCGGGCCGAGGAGAAACGGCCCCGAGGACCGTCGAAAGGCGCGAGGAAGCACGTCAAGGAGAGAGAGGTCAAGAGGACGGCAGCGGGAAATGTGTAAGGCGACAAGCGGTTATAGAGATAGCCCAGCGCCGAAATTAAGAGCCCAAGAGCAGGAAGAACGAGGTGCCACATACGGTACCCTCCCACTTGCTGCGATATGTCGAACATCAGGCGGTAGAGCAACAGCAAGCCGAGAACGAGCGGCACTTGAAAGAGGACGAACCATCTCCGAGGGATCTCCTTCCAATGAAGCGCAAGGAGCACAGCCAGTACCGGTGTCACTGGAAGCAGATAGTTCTCCTGACGTTGGCTCGGGAAGGTGTACACGACGAGAAACGAGAGCGTGATAATCCAGAGCCATCGTTCTTCGGCTGAGAGACCCTTTCGTCGTCTCGAAGCCTGAACAAGAACGAACAATAAGGGCAGAGCCAAGAGACCCGCGCTGGCAAACGGTGCCAGCCAAATACGGTAGACCGCGTAGGGGCCTGTGACGAGGCCGCTGAAATAGCCCTCACCTCCGAGTTTGCCCACGTTTTCCTCGAGAACGAACTGCCGAAGAACGGAGCCTGGGTCTGGATCCAAGGCGGGCCAAAGCGCAAACGAGACAAGGGCCACCAGACCGAGAGTAGCAATCTTGATGGCGTCTTTTCTTAAAAAAGACACGAAGTCCCAACGGCGTTCGACGAGAAACAGCCAAATAAAACTGAAACCCACCGGCACCACGAGCACGAATGACTTGAAGAGGCACGCGATGCCCAGCAGCAATCCTTGAATTCCCCAGAAACGTAGTCCCCATTGGTCGACTCGGTTCCGAAATCCGACGTAGAGAGCAAAAGGGAGGAAGACGAAGAGGGTCTCGGGTAAATTGGTCAAGAATGGGCGGCCGTATTGGAACGTGGATCGGAATCCCAGGAATAGTAGCGCTCCCAAAAAGCCACATTCTGTGTCACCCGTAACACGACGAGCCAACCAGAAAACGAGTCCGGCTGTGAGGAATGTGATGCAAACGATGGGCAGCCTCAAGCGGAACAAAGTCCAATTCTGAGCCCAATTCGTCGAGACCATTCCCAGCCAAAACAAAAAAGGTGGTTTGGTGTTCTCGAGTCCCGGTGCGGTTCGAAGCGGCAACCACTGGCCGCTCTCGGCGGTCAACCGTACGATTTGGATATAAGGAGACTCGTCCCCAATCCGAGGGCTGTAAAATCCATCGAAGTGATAAATATAGGCAAAAATGGCGAGAGCCAATATGCCTGGCCACCAGACGCGGGTGCGGAATCGAGAGTCGAGAAGCTTATTGAACATCGTTCAAGCATCAAAGCCAGGGGGCGGAATCTTAACAGTAATTTAACAATGGCCGTGTCATCACAAACAACTTGCTTGGTTAGAACGACTTATACACCCTCCCCTTAACAAAAAAACCTTCAAAGACCGTCAATATTGACAGGCACTGTCAGTTTTGACAACTAGCGCGAAGGCGCCTAGCTATGAATAATCACTCTCGCGTTCCAGGCCGCCACCTTTTACGACAACAGAATAGGGATTTGATGTTGTAGTTCTTGGAGAAGGATTATAGATGTTTGATATTCCGAGCCATGAATCCACGGCGGAGCTCGAGCTCCGTGAAGATCACTGGAAACAGAATGAGGAGCCCCCATACGAGGTCGAGATCGACTTTGCCTCTGGAATCGACACCTTGGGGCAGTACTTGAAGGAAACGCACCGCTATCCGCTTCTCAGCCGAGAGAGGGAACAAAAGATTGCACGAGCTTTTCAGAAGTCCGAACGGCGCCTCGAGAAGAATGGTCCCGCATCCGATTTGCGCACGGCTCGCAAAGTGCTCGATAGGTCTCGCCAACAGATGATTGAAAGCAATCTCCGTTTGGTGGTCTCGATTGCCAAACGCTACAAGAATATGGGTCTCGAGTTGTCCGATCTCGTTCAAGAAGGCAACATCGGTCTCATGCAAGCCGTCGAACGCTTCGACCCGAGGCGAAACCTCAAGTTCTCTACCTACGCGACATGGTGGGTCCGTCAGGCGGTCACTCGAGCTCTGTCACAGAAATCGAGAACCATCAAGGTCCCCATCAACAAAATAGAGCTCGCCCGCATCGCAACCAGAGCGCGGGGAAAGCTCCAGGAACAGCTACGTCGAGAACCGACATCGAAAGAGATTGCGAAAGCCGTAGGTGTCCCGTCGAAACAAGTCGAGGCCGCGCTGAAATCCATCCCACAATTAGAGTCCCTTGACGCACCGGCCGTTCAGGACGGCAGCAAGCGGTGGGAGCTTTGTGCCGACGAAAAGTCGGTATCACCTTGGGCTGGGGCGTTGGACCGTGACATGCAGGAGAAGGTACAAAAGGCTCTCGAAGTACTACCTGAGCGTCAACGCTTGATCATGCGAATGCGTTATGGGATCGGTTTCAGCACCGAGTACAACCTGGAGGAGATCGGCGAAGTCCTCAATCTAACCCGCGAGCGCGTACGTCAGCTCGAGCTCGAGTCGCTCCGTCGACTGCGGGCACTGGGGCAGCGTAGAGGCCTACAGAGTTATCTGGAACCTTGAGGTCTCTTTCTTAATCCCCATTTCGCTAACCTACTTACTCAAGCCTACCTTGTCTCAACTCTTGCATCCGATACAGGAACCGCCGTGTGGACTCCACTAGACTCGAGCGGCTGATGTCCGCTGTATCGACGGAAGAAAATGAAGCCGAGGATCAAAGAAACGTACAAGTAGCCCACTGTCTTGAGGTGGAAGGCGCGTGCCCACTCGCCCCAGTTCTTGGGGACGAGGTCCGAATAGAAGAGGGGTACGAGCATCAAGGCGATACCCCAAAGTACCCAAAAGACGGTCGCCCGTTTCCTGTCTGATAGAGCTTCAATACCGATGAGAAAAATGCCAGCCACAGCAAGGA
>JAUVQL010000052.1 GCA_030598165.1 Acidobacteriota bacterium
CCCGGCCATCACTGGGCCAATGTAGCTTGCTCCGGTAGCTCCATTGGGGAAAAGGGTCTCATGGTGGCGACGAAGGTCCTCGCGACGACAGCCATCGACATGCTGGAAGAACCTGACAAGCTCGCCGCAATGAAAAAGGAGTTCGATGAGATGATGGGCGGCAAAAAATATGTCTCGTCGATTCCGGCCGATGTCGAGCCGCCTGTCCTTCCGAATCCTTATGATAATCCGGATTGGGAACCGGGCGAATTAGACTACCCAACCTGGTCCTCCTTTGTTTGGACCGACGAGAAAAAGAAGTAAGCCTCACCAGACGGGATGGCCTATTCGAAACTCACCGTGAACAAGTAGGCCAGGCTGTCCGCCTTCGCTTCGGCTCAACCACCGATAGGCGAAGCTACGGCGAGACCTGGCCGTAGCCGTTGGAATTGCTGCTATTGCCAACGGCGAAGGCGGGTGCCCGGCGATCTCTACGGTTGATTTGTCAGCTTCCTGGCTACTTTGGAAGATCGGGTCAGTTCGCTCTAGTCGGGTCTTTTCTGAAGGAGGTCCGGGCAATAGCCGTGCAACCAGAGAAGTCCAGCGATATCTTCACCGGGTTGTATGGCGTCGTCAAAATTCTGTGAGATGTCAGAGGCGACAGCCAGATCGATAGTGGCCGATTGATCCTCTGTCTCTTTCAAACTAATCGGAAAAAGGATCATCTCCCTCCCATCAAATCGAGTGATGCTGGACTCGCCTTCCACGGGACTTTGAAAGATCCCTTCGGCCGCTCTTTTTCCGGTCTTGGGGATATAGGAACGGATGCCATTGCTACAGAACCCCATTTCTATTTCTATTTCGTCCACGCCGGATTTTGGAACTCGCTTGAGCGAGAGGGCCAACCCATTCAACACGAAGTGGCGTTTCTCTCCGACTTTGTATTCCGTTAGAGCGTGCAGCACGTCGTAGAAGCTGAACTCCAGCCCTTGACATCTGACATTTATCCAACCCTCGACCTGTGAAGGTACCGAGACAATATCCAAAATTTCCATCTCTTGCTCAAAACCGGTTCGCACAAAAGGACAAGCGGCGACAACTTCCCCCTTTTTCAGAACGCCGACAATCCCCAGCCGGTCTTCGATTTGGAAGCGAAGCTCGACATCCTCTATATGGGACTTCAGAGTGAACAGGGGCTTCTCAACTACCTGGGTTACCAAGGAAAGGACGTATTCGCCATCGGTTTTAGGAGCAAAGGCCCTCCAGCAAGTAGTCTGGGTCACCTTCTCGTCGATGCTTATGCTGGCTGTCGCGGACATCAGGTCCTGAGCGTCCACATAACCCTCCACCAAAGTGCGAAGCAATTTCCGCACCATCATTCATCGAGCCACGAAATCTGTATAGTACTTAAAATCAAATATTTAGCTAAGATTCGACAATCTGGAACTGAGGGCTCGTCCCCCCACCCTGTGGGAGTTGCTCCCCTACGGGAACAACCAGCCGTGGCCGGGCGTAAGTTGCGGGAAGGCAATCGAACTATCTGAAAATAGGTAGATAACCTCAATCTAGAATGAACCTCTAGGCTCGACTCCTCGTAAGGAAGATTTAGTGCCGCGCATTCGGTCCCCTGCGCCTGTAGGACCATTGACACGAGCCAGCTTGGTGAATGGTTTCAAGTCCTAAGGAGTTCGTCATGGAGATGTTGTGGCACGACCTGCGCTTCGGCCTCCGAATGTTCTTTAAGCATCGAGGCCTCACCACAGCCGCCGTCCTTGCTCTGGGACTCGGTGTGGGTTTGACCACGATGATGTTTTGTATTGTCTACGGGACATTTTTGCGTGGTCTGCCGTTTCCACAATCAGAAGAGTTGATGCATCTGGATTGTATCCGCAGTTTGGAAACGGCCGAAGATACCGGAGTCTCTATCCACGACTTCGAAGAATGGCGAGGCCGACAAAGAGCTTTCGAGGACCTGGCCGCCTTTTACACCAGCACCGTCAATGTCAGCGGTGCCGGCGGTTACCCGGAAAGGTATAACGGCGGCTATGTCACCGACAACATTTTCAAGCTGCTTGGAGTGCAGCCCATAAAAGGCCGCAGCCTCCGTGACGGTGAGGCCCATCCTGCCGCAGAACCGGTTGCCATCATAAGCTTTACGATGTGGAAGAACCGCTTCGGAAGCTCCCTGGATATTGTTGGAAGTCCCCTTAGAGCCAACGGCCAAATCATGACCATCATCGGGATCATGCCTGAAAAGTTTCGATTTCCCCAATCACATGATATCTGGATGCCTCTTCGAATCGATTCGCTCACCTTGGACCGAGGCCGGGGGCCATCTCTTCACGTGGTGGGACGCCTCAACGACGGCGTCAGCCAAGAAGAGGCTGCCGCGGATCTCGCGAGTGTCGCTCACCAATTGGAGATTGAATACCCGGGAACGAACGAAGGACTCCGCACCGTCATTCAGCCCTATATCCACAGATACTTCCCTTATGAACAGAGGATGGGACTTTTTACGATGCTGGCTGCAGTCTTTGGCGTCCTTTTAGTTGCCTGCGCCAATGTGGCCAATCTCCTCTTGTCACGGACTCTCGCCCGTAACAAGGAAATCGCTGTACGCTCGGCTCTGGGAGCTAGTCAATTCAGGCTGTTGTCTCAAATGTTGACCGAGAGCTTTGTCCTTGCCTTCGTTGGCTCGTTGCTGGGCCTCGCGATTGCCTATCTCGGCATCGACTTGTTCAATCGAGCCATCGTGAACAACCCGCCGCCCTTCTGGATGGAATTCAACATCGACGCTACGGTCGTCGGATTCGTTCTCATGCTCACTTTTCTAGCGGCCTTCCTTTCGGGAACGATTCCCGCCTGGCGTGCCTCTAGAACAGATGCAAACCATACTTTGAAGGATGAGTCCCGCGGGACCACGAGCTTGAAATTGGGCAATTGGAGCCGGGCGATCGTCATCGCAGAGATCGCATTGTCGTGCGGCCTGCTCTTGGCTTCGAGCGTAATGACCATGAGTATCGTGGCGCTCAAGAATAGAGAATACCCCTTCGCGACGAAAGATGTGCTCACGGCCCGGATCGCATTGTTCGATTTGGAATATCCCGATGACGCGAGCCGACGACGTTTCTTTGACGCTCTTGGATCCCACCTCGAGACGCTGCCCGGCATGGAGAGCTTCGCATTTGTGTCCTCCTTTCCCGCGTTGGGAGGAGACCGAGGTCCCATCGAAATCGAAACAAGAACCTACCCGAAGGAACAAGAACATCCGAGAGCGCGACGTGTCGCAGTAACTCCAAGAAGTTTCGAGTTGTTCGATCTCGCGCTGATCGAGGGTCGCGATTTCCAATCGAGCGATGACCATGAGTCGCCGGCCGTAGCGATCATCAACAAGAGTCTCTCAGATAGATATTTCGCCGACGAATCTCCTTTGGGGAAACGAATACGTCGGGCCGGAAGGGATAACGAGCCCTGGATGACAATCGTGGGAGTCGCTCCTGATGTCATGACAACGGGCTCCTTGTTCGATGAGCCTCCAGAGGGAATCTACGTTCCATTACGGCAGAATCCAAACCGGTATGCGGGCATCGCAATACGAACCCAAGGAGAAGTCCTAGCCGTAAGCTCCGAGCTTCGTAAAGCAGTTAGGAACCTCGACCCTAATCTGCCGGTTTACGGCGTGGGCCGCCTATCCAGCACCATTAGCAACCGGACCTGGTTTGTCGATGTCTTTGGCTCGCTCTTTGTGATTTTCGGCGTTGCGGCGCTACTCCTAGCTGGAATCGGACTGTACGGCGTTATGTCCTTTTCCGTCAGCCGACGTGTTTCCGAGCTCGGGCTTCGCCGCACATTGGGCGCTCAAACTCCGGATCTGCTCACGCTCGTCTTCAAACAAGGGCTCAACCAGTTGGCGATGGGGATGTTCATCGGACTTGGATTGGGATTGGGTCTATCCAAGCTTGTTGAAGGTCTTCTCTATGGCGTAGGACCTTGGGACCCCTTGGCCATTACGCTCGTAATATCAATAATGCTGTCGACGGGGTTGGTTGCTTCTATCGTCCCGGCCTATCGAGCGGTCCGCATCGCGCCCGCCGAGGCACTGCGATACGAGTGATGGCTAGGTCGAAAGAGCCGGCCTCATGGTTTCACGCCGGTAAGTAGACCCTGTCCGAGCACCATCTGCAAAACACAGGCTTTGCATCTTTAACTGTGGAAAACAACCTGGCTTGCGATAGAATACGGTTTCGGAGTCAACCCTTCACAAAGGGAGACAAGGATGCACAAGAAATCAGATACCGGTAAATACGTTGTTTCTGTAGCGCTGCCGTTTCTGTGCACTTCATTCCTTATGGTTTTACCTGCGTCGGCGGCACCGCCAACTCTTGTTCCCATACCGGATGTCGTCCTGCTCTCCGGCTCCCCCCTGCATATCGCACTTGATGGCTCCGGTGCCGAAGGGCAGCCATTGACGTTCGGCGCTACGAGTAACAATGAGGTCGTCAATACCTTCATCACTCAAGGTAATCGAAGTCTGCGTTTTGCCGTGACCGGATTCGGTGTAATGGTTTACGAACTTTTCGAAGCCCGCGTACCGCGAGTGACGGAGCGCATCATCGGGCTTTCAGAGAGTGGTTTTTACAATGGTGTCATATTTCATCGGGTGATCAATGATTTCGTCATCCAAGGAGGAGATCCCACGGGGACCGGTATGGGGCTTCCTGACCTCCCGAAGTTCGACGATCAGTTTCACATGGATCTGCAGCACAACCGATCGGGGCTCCTTTCCATGGCCAAAGCCGGGGACGACACCAACAGTTCTCAGTTCTTTGTGACCGAAGGCGCTCAGCGACACCTAGATTTCAACCATTCCATCTTCGGGCTCCTCATCGAAGGTGAGGATGTTCGTGACGCCATCAGTAACGTCGCGGTTGGGACAGGGGATAGACCAATCGTAGATGTCGTCATGGAAACGGTCGAAGTATTTGTCGACCCTCATAACGCGGTGCTCATGTTGAAGGCGCCCGAAGGGACAACAGGAACCAGCATGGTCACGGTGACCGTCACTAATCCGAGCGGCGAGCAAACCGAACAAACCTTTCGCGTTGACGTCAACCCGGATACGGTCAACAGTCCGCCGTTTCTAGCTGACATACCGCTAATTCGGACCAAAGTGGATACGCCGATTACGGTACAACTGCAGGCTATCGATGTGGAAGGTGATGTTGCCATCTACTTGGATGAGACGAATTTGGATCGCAACGGTCTGAACGTACCGCTCCGCGCGCCGGCCGACTTGAGCTATTCAGTTGGTTCCGAGACCGGTGTCTTGACAGTTACACCGACAAATGGACTAACGGGCGACTTTCACATCACCGTCGCCACTGCCGCGACACGTAGCGCAGTCGACTATCAGGTCGTCCCGGTCATCATCGAGCCGTAAACAAGCCAGCGCGCGCGATTTCCCGTATGCGCCGGGATCAACCCCGTACGAATGCAGTCGATTTACATCTCCATTACGGCAATGAAGACGATCCGTCCCAAGTCCTCCATGATTTCCGGCGTGATGATTTCCGGAGAATCA
Organism: Acidobacteriota bacterium; assembly: GCA_030598165.1. The sequence goes on from JAUVQL010000052.1 coordinate 5,561, forward strand.
TAAGTCTTGTGGTAAATAGAACGCGGTAACTCTTCAGCGCCAAAAGAACTGAATGAAATCGACGGAATGTCGGCCCACATGAAATGAGCGGCATCGAGCCGGGGCCTCGCCAAATTGTGAAAATCCGTCGGCTCGACCTCACGGTGCACGTAGCTTTGGTTGGCCTCCTCTATGAACCGCCATAGTTCGGGGTATTTCTTTCCCGCTAGGGCTCGTATCTTCTCTCCTCTCCCAACCCCATCGAGATTGATGAGTCCAAATGTCTTTTCCTTCGCGAAGAAGGGATTCTCCAAGTAATATTCTGACCCTCTGACTCCTTGCTCCTCGGCACCGAAAAAGGCAAATAAGATCGAACGTCTGGGTTTCACCGGCATCTTGGAGACAGCTTCCGCCACACCTAGAACCACAGCCACGCCTGAGGCGTTGTCGTTGGCCCCAGGCATCATCTCGTGGTTGAAACCGAGATGATCGAGATGGGCTCCTATAATCACCACTTCTTCTTTCAAAGAGGGATCACTTCCCTCGATATACCCGAGAACGTTCCTTGCAATGCCGTCCGCGTGATGCTCAGTCACATTCTCGATGGTCATCTTCTTTTTGGTCTGAAACGATTGCGGGCGGCGAGTCTTTTGTATGGCCTCTTTGGTGTTTTTGTGACTCTTCCCTGTTCCTTTAAAAACATCCTCGACGATGGACGGTGCCACATAAGTCAATATGAGTCCTCTGATGAACAGACAATTCGGATTGGCGATATGATAGTCATAGATCATCCCCGCCGCTCCGTGCTCCTTGGCATTCTTGACCTTATATTGATGAAACGAGTAGGGCCGCCACTGCTTGAACCTTTCGGGCTCGTCGCGGGGAGAAACAGGTACCTCCGGTTCGACAAGAACGATCTTCCCGGCCACATCAAGTCCCTCGTATTCATCGAATCCGAGCTCGGGAGCGGTGATCCCATAGCCGACATAGATCACCTCAGCTGTGACTTCACCACTGTCGGATGTGGAGCCTGGCAGAAAATCGGTTTGATATTGGTAGTGCTTGTCGATGGTAGCTCCATTTTCATAGGGAATATGAAGCACTGCCTTTGAACCTTCGAAAACGAGGGTGTAAGGATGAGCGAAATCTTGGAAATAAGTTCCGTTGTCTCCCGCGGCTTTCACATCCCATTCCTTCAGGAGACTTGTCACCCAATCGGCGGATCG
>JAUVQL010000184.1 GCA_030598165.1 Acidobacteriota bacterium
GGAGCGACTACTCCGGGCATGGTGAGTAACCAGGCCAAAGCGACTTGCACCGGTTTGAGGTTTTTTGCCTTCGATACATCGAGCAAGACATCGAGGACATCGAAGTCTTCCCGCTGCAAGTCGTTATTATACAGAAGGATAGGTGGTGACGGTCACCTGCTGATTTCGCCGAACTCGATCATCTGCTGCTCTTCTTCAGGTGTCATTTTGTCCATGGTCCAGCCGGTGTAGCCGAGAACAATGCAAACGACCGGATTGATCAAATTGAAGAAAGCGAACATGAAATAGGCTCCGGCGGTCACCCCCAAGACGCTGCCCATAAACGCTCCACAGGTATTCCACGGTATCAGTGGGGAGCTCAACGTACCGGACCCCTCCAGCAGTCGCGACAGATTCTTGGGGTGAAGGTTTTGCCTGGTGTAGGCGCTTCTGTACATCCTTCCAGGAACCACAATGGAGAGATATTGATCCGGAGCAATGATGTTCATTCCGATACAGGTTGCGATGGTCGCAACGACGAGCGAGCCGACCGATCGGGCCAGCTTCAGAATCGACGCCGCTATTGCTTCGAGCATCCCCGCAGCTTCCATCACTCCACCAAAGGCAAGCGCCGCCATGATGAGAGCGATCGTGCTCATCATCGACATCAACCCACCACGGGTAAGCAGACCGTCGACTTTTTCCACTCCCGTCTCGGAAACGAATCCGTTGAACGCGAACTGGATGATCTCGGATAGAGAAGACCCTTGAGCGATAGCAGCAACGACGGCACCTAGGAGCGCCCCCCCAAGAAGGGCGGGCAAGGCCGGAATTCGAAAGATGACCATGAAGATAACTAGAAGGGGCGGAAAGAGGAGCCACGGCGAGATATAAAAGGCGCTTTGAATCGTATCGAGCATCACGGCCATATCGCCCGTTTCCACGTTGTCTGCTTTATATCCCCACCCGATGACCGCAAAAAGAACGAGCGCCATGAGAAGGCTGGGGACGCCCGTGTAAACCATGTGGCGTACATGTGTGAAGAGATCCGTGCCCGCCGTAGCGGGAGCCAGGTTGGTCGTATCTGAAAGGGGAGACATCTTGTCTCCAAAATAGGCGCCGGAGATAATCGCTCCCGCAACCATCCCGACGGGGATGTTCATCGTAACGCCGATGCCCACTAGAGCCACACCCACGGTTCCCGCCGTCGACCACGAGCTCCCCGTTGACAAGGAAACGATGGCGCAAATGAGGCAAGTGGTGACCAAGAAGATGGACGGCGCCATCAGCTGCAGGCCGTAGTAAATCATGGCAGGAACGATGCCACTCGCCATCCAGGTCCCGATGAGCATCCCGATGGTCATCAGGATCAAAATGGCCCCCATCGCTAAAGTGATCCCCTGGACCAAGCCTCCCTGAATCTCCTTCCACGAATAGCCGAGGTAGGCAGCAACGACTGCAGCCACAGCCGCTCCGAGAACCAATGGAATGTGTGAACCACCCGTGTCCAGGTCGAGACCCAAGCCGAAGAGGGAATAGCCGAGCATCAAGATCAAAGCCACGACCGGGATGAGCGAGATGAGGAGTGTGGGCTTCTTGTGGTTGTTCCCTTCCATACCGTACCTTTCTACAATATCGATTTTGTGGGTCGAGCCCCTTTAGACTACCGCGAAACGAGCTCCAACCTTATATCACGATCTCGAACCACTCTTCCAAGGCTGCCACCCATTGACTTCGACTTCGTACCGGTTCTTCAGATCGAACGCGGTGTCGGGTCGTAACGATTTTTTTATCGGTAAGCGTAATCCGCCCACTCGGAAGCGCCCTCGTACATAAGGGGCCTCGAGTGAACGTCGACTTCGGCGACGTCTGGTGGTATCGGCAGGCAGAGTCGAAATCGGACAAGCGATGAGAGACGAGGGTGAATCGATATTGGAGTTTGAAATCCACCTCATCGCTCTTCGAGCGCTCGAGAATCCACCAATCCCCTTCCGTCACGAAACGGTAGCGATCTCCCAACTGCTCGATGCTCACGTCGGACATCAGGGGCAACGGATAACGGGAGCAGTCACCGAAGCCCACATCGACCAACCAGGGCTCATCGAGAGTGACATGAAGGACCATGTGATCGAAAGGGATTCCGAAACCACCTTCCGCTCTAGCGACTTCGGCAGCAAACACCTTGACAGTGTACCCCAGTTGTCTCAACAGCCAAGCAAAGGCGGTATTGAGCTCGTAGCAGAAACCGCCGCGCCGTTTCTCGACGATCTTCTTCAGTATCTCGTCTTCATCTATAATGATGGGCACACCTAGATGGATATCCAAATTCTCGAAGGGTATTCGAAGAAGATGCTGTTCATGAAGAAACGCGAGCTGTTCGACCGTTGGAGGCCTCGCGTCCTCCACCTGCAATCGATCTAGATACTGTCGAACCTCTATAGAACCCGGCATGAGTGCGTTGGATCATACTTTCCACACCTGACGGTGTCCAACTGACCGAGAGGCGCCTTTATGCCCGTGAGCGCCTCGCCTACCGCGCCACAGCAATTCGCAACTGCACAATCCTTGCTGAATCAGCTACACTAAGGGTCCGCGTAAGAATAGGTTCGCATTTTTGCGCGGGCCCTAGCGTTGCGCGCCGGGCAATTACGCCCTACATCGATGCACCAGATGAAGGAACCGCCCTCTTGGGCCCATGCCTCAGACGAGGATCTGCTCGATCTGCGTCTGTCGGACCTTGCTCTCCAAATCGAAGGTAGCTTTCTAGAGTCGCGCATCGAGCAACTCTATCGCGAGCTCCAGCAGCGCGGCATTCGTTTTCGTCCTCATTTCTGGATTTCCGACGACTGGTTTACGCCCGATGGCATTACCGGCTCTGCCCTCGCTTTTTATATAGCCCATCCCCGCCTCATGGCGCTCGAGAGAAACCAGATGCTCGAAGTGGAAGGGGGAACACACAATTGGTGCATGCGCATACTCCGGCACGAGGCCGGTCACGCTATCGACAACGCTTATCGGCTTCGGCGGAAAAAGAAACGCCAAAGTATCTTCGGCAAATCATCAGAGCCCTACCCTGATTTTTACTCCGCCAAGCCTTACAGTAGAGACTACGTCCGCCATCTCGATTCAGGCTACGCACAAAGCCACCCCGACGAAGACTTCGCTGAGACCATTGCGGTTTGGCTGGCGCCAGAATCGAACTGGAGAAACAGATATTCCGCCTGGCCGGCGAGAAAAAAGCTCGAGTATATCGATGAGCTCATGACCGAGACTGCGACGAGAGAGCCCATCGTGACGTTGAGAGACACTCCCGAACCTCTGTCCTCGATTCACAAGACGCTCAGGGAGCATTACCGCGATAAAAGGGAGCTACACCAGATCGATTTCCCCAAAGCGTACGATGCCGATCTTCGTCACATCTTTCGAGGTCGCCCCGGGTCCCACGAAGGGCTCCGGGCGGCATCGTTCCTATCTCGAATCCGTAAAGACCTTCGACGCAGTGTCGCCAAATCGACAGGCGTATACCAATACACCATCGATCAAGTCCTGGAAGATATGCTCTACCGCTGCCGAAAGCTCGACTTGCGACTCGCTGGCTCGCCGGATAAAGCTAAAAACGAGTTCACAAAACTCCTCACGGTTCACACCACCCAACACTTGCAGCTCCGTCGTTACCGATTCGCGCTATGAAAAAACTACGCGTCCTTGCTTTGATGCATGAACACTTGGTGCCACCCAAGGATGTCACAGGCATCGATGTCGTTGAGGCCGATTGGAAAATGGAGTTCGACGTTGTCGAGACTCTGAAGCAAATCGGCCACGAAGTGCTATCGCTTGGTGTGAATAGTAACCTCGGCGCCATTCGCAGAGCCGTCAAGGAGTTCACGCCGCATATCGTTTTCAACCTACTGGAAGACTTTCACGACGTCGCTATCTACGA
>JAUVQL010000150.1 GCA_030598165.1 Acidobacteriota bacterium
CGTGCCTCAGAGCTCCGTTGAAGGTGCGGGAAGAGAGGAAACACTATCCAGTGGGGCGCCCGTAGCACCACCTGCTCAGGTCAATGATCTAGAAGACCAGGTGATGCGTCTTTATGAAGAGGCAGGCCCCGGTGTCGTCAACATAACGAGCCGGTCCATCAGCTATGACTTTTTTTGGAACCCCGTGCCACAGGAAGGTAGCGGTTCTGGATTCGTATACGACCAACAAGGCAATATCGTGACAAATTTCCACGTCGTAGAGAGCACCAGTGAGCTTCATGTCACGTTCTCGGATGGCACCCTTGCCCAAGCTGAAGTCGTTGGGATTGATCCATCGAATGATTTAGCGGTCATAAGGGCCGACGTCAACCCTTCACGACTCAAATCGCTGCAGCTAGGGGATTCAGATGATTTACGCGTTGGGCGTTTCGTAGTGGCTATTGGGAATCCATTCGGCCTCGAGCAAACACTGACCACCGGTGTCGTAAGCTCTCTTGGCCGTATCATCCAAAGTCCCGACGGTCGTTTCATCGGTGAGATCATTCAAACTGATGCAGCGATAAATCCCGGAAACTCGGGCGGCCCGTTACTCGACCTCGCGGGGAACGTCGTCGGCGTGAACTCGGCTATTGTCAGTCCGAGTCGAGCCAGCGCCGGTATAGGATTCGCCATCCCATCCAATACGGTGCGTCGGGTGGTTCCGGAGCTCATCGCACGAGGACGGTACCCGCATCCTTGGTTGGGCATAACGCCGATCACGATCGGACCGAATTTGGCTTCGGCTCTGAACCGAGCGGGAGCCCGTGTGCCCCCGGGAGGTGGCGTTTTGGTGGCGGAGGTGTTGAGACGGGGACCTGCACACAGAGCTAATATTCGTGGAGCACAACAGATTGTTCGAGTGGGAAACTACCGGGTGCCGTTGGGAGGGGATTTCATCCTTTCGATCAATGATGACGTGATAGAAGACCGTCGGGATCTCAATGTGATCTTGGAAACTCGAACCCGGGTCGGTGGGAGCGCCAAGCTCACGATATGGCGGGAGGGCCGCACTCTGGAGGTGGAAGTAGCTTTGGAGGAAAGGCCGGACAGGATAAGAAGATAGGAATTCAAGAACTCGAGAATTTAGCCGCGAATAAACGCACATTAACGCGAATAAGGTCTAATCAATCCAATTCTTTGTCCAATTTGCGTTCATTCGCGTTCATTTGCGGCTTCTTCTTTCCGGCTTGGCCTTCGTGAATTCTTGAATTCCTACCCAAATTGCTTCTCTAGCGCCGCCATGGCTCGCCTCAAACGCTGATCTGCCTCCTTGGCGGCTTGGTGTAGCTCGGCATTGTCTATGATGCCTAGAGCTACCAAGGGAGCCATGACCGCTACGACCGAACTGTCGCCGGAATCGGCTTCGTAGACCACTACATTACAGGGAAGTAATAGTCCCAGCTCCGTCTCCGCTTGGAGTGCCCGATGGGCGATGGAAGGATTACAGGCTCCCAGTATGACGTAGCGGCGGAAATCCACATCTAGCTTTTTCTTGAGCGTGTCCTTTACATCGATGGTCGTAAGAACGCCAAACCCCTCGTCTTTCAGGGCAGCCGTCGTGCTCTCGATGGCTTTTTCGTATGGCAGTTTGACTTCGGTCCGGATACCGTATGTGGTGTCTTCCATTTGAGCTCCTTCTAAGACAGTGAACAACTTATTCCATTAGAGCCTTTGCACCTGAAAGCGCGAAAAAGGCTGCTCTATGCTATTAGAGAACGAATTGGCTGAAAAGGTTCCATTTCGCTGGCTTGACCGCTGATGATACTTGTGTCTATTATTCTCCGGGGGGAGGTAGTGGTAAGTCCTTCCAAACAAATTGGTTCGTGCAGTTAAGGCGTGAAAGGTAGGATTGAACTCATGCAGCGTCGACCACCGTCTATCGCATCCGTTGACTTCGCGACGACCCCTTTCGTGGCGATTTGGGAAACGACGCACGCTTGTGACCTCGCCTGCCGACATTGCCGTGCGCAGGCGATTCCACAGGCTGCACCGGACGAGCTGACGACCGACGAGGGCAAGAGACTTCTCAGTGACCTGGCAGAGATGGGCACGCCAATTTGTGTTCTTTCCGGTGGCGATCCGGCCAAAAGAGATGATTTGTTCGAGCTAGTTAGCCACGGTGCCCAACTAGGCATGCGAATGGCTACGATTCCAGCCGCCACGCCTTTGTTGACCCGCGACCTGGTCATTGGTTTGAAGAAGGCTGGCCTCTCCCAGATGGCCGTAAGTCTCGATGGGCCCACCGCCGAGATGCACGATGGATTCCGGCAGGTCCCAGGGGCATTCGACATTACATTCAAGGGCATCCGATATGCCCAAGACGCGGGCCTACCGCACCAAATCAACACCGTATTCGGCGCCCATAATTGGGAGCTTTTCGACGAGATGGCTGGCCTCGTTAAGAGTCTCGAACCCGTATTCTGGGAAGTTTTCTTTTTGGTGCCGACAGGCAGGGGGAGAGAGCTCGAGCAAATGAACGCGCAGCAGTTCGAGAGTCTTTTCGAGCGGCTCGCAGACTTTGGCCGAGAGGTCAACTTCATTGTCAAGATTACCGAGGCCCCACACTACCGTCGTTTTCTCATGCAGCAGAAGGCGAAAAGCGGGCCGCCCCCGCCTCAGACCGATGGAGCCGGGGGCCATCCCACTAAAGAGAAGGGGAGTCTACCGGCACACATGAGGCGTGATTTTGGGCCCGGAGGATCAATCGGTCTCGCTCCCAAAGGTGTCAACTCGGGTAAGGGGCATTTGTTCGTAAGCTACAATGGAGAGATTTTCCCCAGCGGATTCCTACCGTTGAGCTGCGGCAACATTCGAACGGACTCCCTATCGGAGGTCTACCAAGGGCACAAGGTCTTTCGGGATCTTCGGAATCCTGACCTCATCAAGGGCAAGTGCGGCATCTGCGAATTTCGTGACATTTGCGGAGGGTCACGGGCGAGAGCCTACGCCATGACTGGGGACTATCTTGGTGATGAGCCCTTTTGCGCCTATGTGCCAGACGGTGTCGGAGCGACACAGGCACCGTGAATCAGGACCGCAAACAAGAATCAACAATGGGCGTGCAATTGCGTCTCGGCAATGATGGCTCGCGCTCGCTCGACGATTTGCTCTGCTGCCTTTGAGCCTTTCTTAACTCCTTCTTCCAAATGACTGAGGGCGTCGTAAAAGGCATTCCACGACGATTTCTCTTTTTCGTAGGCTTGTTTCAACCAGTTAGGACTGCTCTCAGCTTTCGCCAACAACGTGCCTAGCTTTTTCACTCCAACGGAAAAAAATTGCTCCCCGCCGAGTCCGCCACTTGATTGGAGTGCCTTTAAGGTGAAGGCAAGTAAGGCGGTCGTAAACGGAGTGCGACTCAGGAAGCTTCCTGTAAAAGGCACGAGCGAAGAGTGGGTTTCTTCCCAGCGCCAAGGCAAGCCATGAGCATACAAGGAGAACAAGATCATCCGCTCATAGTCACCAATGCTTTTTCCGGCCGCCGCCGTCTGGATGGCACCTGCTGCAAAGCTGTGTTTGTCGTGACGCATGATGAGACCGGGTAAATGTGCGTAACGTAGAAAACGCTGGCTCTTTTCGTGGAGCACCGACATGATGTACGCCTGGTCTTCTGCACGACTTATAGTCGACAATGTGAACGGACGGTAGCGGCGGAGAGCGTCCACGCGAATCCCGTTAGTGCCTCCGGTTACGTGAATTCGGCTGAGACACGTTTTGATACCGTCCAAGTCGTTTCCGTCGTAGCGGGTCATCATTTCCGCTTCGGTCGAAAGAGCCTGAGGAACTTGTGTTGCAAACACCCATCGGTCAGGTGGGAAGGGGGGGCTCGCAGGCCTTACATCAGGGGTGAAGAGACCTTGGTCGATATCTGCTTGATTGACCAACGCTCCTGCGAGCATTCCCAACTCGACGGTTTTGCCCGTTTGGTCTCGTCCGGTAGCACCCCAGAGAGGGGTTTGCAGAAGCTCGAACGCGCTTTGACTCAGCTCTTCGACTAGACGTTCCTGCGGAAAGACCTGATCGAGATCAATCTTGAAGGTTGCTTTTAATTTTGGATTAATTGCGGTTTGCCATAAAGCGCTCACGGCCTTCAAGAAGTTGTAATGTCTGCCGTAGGGCCCATCAACTCCGAAAATCGTCTCGAAGGTCTCTGGTGCCACACCCTCTTTGGCGAGAAGTCGCGCGGCCGGGTAAAGAACATCCTCGGTCAGGCGTTCGGTGTCTTCCTCGGTAAAGATGTAGATGTCGAGGTCGTGGACATCCGCGCTTTGCCTCAGGATGGACTCGATGTAGGGACGGGCGATTCGGTGAAGCCCGGGATGTGTGACACTTACGGATAAG
>JAUVQL010000021.1 GCA_030598165.1 Acidobacteriota bacterium
ACACCACTGTCCTCCTTCATCGCTACGGTTCTTGCCAAATTCTTGAATAGGAGGATGTGGTCGGCCATGCCCCGAAGTTCGTCGTAATCGATCTCGATTTCCTGCTGCGCCGGGCCGGTTTCGTGATGGATCACCCTGGCTCGCATGCCTGCCTGTCGGACAGCCTTTGCCAAAGTCAGCAACATCTCCGCACTCAGCGTTGCCGGATAGGTTTCGGCATACTCGCCTGTATCGAACGGTAGTCCATCACGCGTGAGAAAGTGGAACTCGGGCTCGGTTTTGACTCTAACTGTGTATTTATCTCCAAGAAGCTTCTCGACGACGGCATGGAGAGCGCCCCGGCTATCGCGCGGGTGGTACGAGCCCCCCCGAGGCTCGACTTTCTCCTTGAAGAAGCACATCACACCTGCCGTTCTTGGCGTCCTAAAAGGCAACTCGATCAAGGTTGCCGGATCCGGTTCGAGACGCAGATCGGATTGTTCCACGTTTGCGAGTCCCTCCACCGAGCTTCCATCTAAGCTCGTGCCCTCAATCAAGGCCTTATCCCGGGAAAGCTCTTCCAGGGTCTCCGCCGGCTCACAGGGCACCGTCATGCTTTTCAAGCGGCCCAAGATGTCGACGAAGCGAAGCTCAATATATTCAATGGGTTCGGGCATATATGTCTCTCCTGGCGGCACATTCTCCCAAAGCTCGGCCCAACGCGCCCCTCATTATGTGCGATCTGTCGACTTCAAATCTATCCACCACCTCCCCTGACGACGTTTTCCTGCGCGAAAATTCTCTGGCTCCAGGGGTGACTGCAGGCGTTTTTTCTGATTTAATAAGTGTCGAGTGGTCCGCGCTGGTCTTGACGTAGGTTAGATGTCGAATAAGGAACATAATTCCCTTATTCTCGTAAATCTACATTGAGGCACTAAGAGAGGGTTGTTTTGAACTTACAAGTGGATTCAGTGGGCGATGTAAAGGTAATCCGAGTCAAAGAGGAACGGCTTGTGTTTCAGACACTTAATGCCTTTACGGACAATATATCTCGCCTTATTGAATCAGGCTCCAAGAATTTGGTCATCGACCTATCGCAGGTCCAGTACCTGGATAGTGCCTCAATCGGTGGGTTGGTCGACCTCTATCGGCAAGCATCCGATCGAACGGGGTCCCTCAAGTTATTTGGACTCCAGGAGCGCGTCGAGAGAATGGTCAGCCTCGTTGGTATCCATAACCTCATCGATATCTATCGAGAAGAAAAATCCGCTCTAGATAGCTTTCCGGCAACATCGGCCAACTAGCTAACAAAGGTGCGCCCTGCTATCCCGCGAGCGCCCCGCCTGCAGCAGTCGAGCAGTCAGCAGTCACTGCACTCCGCCAATAAACTTACCTCCCGGGTAGAATCCAAACGAAGTCGACCCCGATACGTTCCTCTCCCTTTCCGGTACTCTCGAGACGCAGCATGTGAGTACCGCGCACGAGCTCCATCTCTTGGGACTTGAAGTTCCTGGAAAGCGTCCGAAAGGGCACTGCTAAATCTACAATTTCCACATCCTGATTGAAGACGAGAGGGACATCTCCCAACTTCGCCTTGAAAGACCCCGCCCCCGGATGATGCGCTGCGGTCAACACAATAATGTAGCGCCCCTTCTTAGTGACAGGTAGTTGAAGCTTCAGCGAATCGCCGGACTGGCGGGGCTTCCATACCATAAGGCGTCCACCAGCCCACATATCCCCTTTCGAGAAATCGATGGGCGCGTCACCTGCTGCAAGCTCCTCGGCTTGGTAGAAGGCGGCCTTTTCCGTGAGCTTGCGACCCACCGGCATCCAGCTCTTGGGTAAGCTCAGGGGGCGGATGTCTGCGTCCGTGATGAGCATGTGGTCGTCAGAGATCTCGGGAGCTCCGTAATAGTAGGCGATGCGGGCGTATGAAAATCCTGGAACGGGCTCGTGACTAAAGAGCTCCATGAAGAAATCGAAACGCTCATGGAACGGCATATCATCTACGATCTGCCACCGGTAGTTGGTGACGAAACCGCGGTTGGCGGGGCCATCGTTCCGGGGCTGGCCGCAGTAAGCATGAGTGAAGATGCGGCCCGAAGACCAAGCATAATTGAAGTAGTCCTCGGAACCGGTCCCAAACGTCGATGGCCCTATATCGTCATCGACGAAAATCTTTTCGTCTCCCTCTCCCCACCAGTTACCCCAGGAGGAAGGAACAGAAGTGGGATTCATGATGAGGGCCGTCGCGCCCACAAAGGTTCCCTTCCCTCTCGCCATAATATAGGGAATGTCTTGAACGATGCTGTCCGAGGCCTGGAGGTCATGATCCACACGCCATCGCGCGCGGAAATGAAGAGAGCGGCCATCCTTCCACTCGTAGGCCATGGGAAGGGCGGAGCCGGTCACGGTGATGGTCTGTTCACCGCTATTCTCGATGGTGACGCGCGCGCTCTTCTGGAACGGCATCAGGAAACGGCAAACCATGGTTCCGTCGGGAAGGACGGTGAATGGAAGAGAATCATAAGGATTGATCCCGGGCGCCGCTCCAAAAAAGTCCCCCATCGGAGCTTGTATTTGCCCGTGAGGTGCACCATCGAAGGCGATGTTCAGGATACTCTGGCGAAGTGCTAGGTCGACATCGCGAGCTCGAATCTTCAAGGTGAGTCGCTCGATGGCTTTCTCGCCCTCGATCTCCAACACATCCTTCGTCTCGCCGGCCGAGATGGTGGATACGATCTCTAGCGGCTGCTCCGTCGACTGGTACTCCCATAACTTCTCAGGGCTGTTCAGTACGCGGGCCACCTTCTGGATGTCGTTCGAGTATTTCGCTAAATCATCGGGGCGGAACGTTTGGATCTTCGCGTCCGATCCATAACGTCGGATCTGGACTTGATAGAAATGGAGCTCGTTCAAGTCTCCCGTCCACTCGATTCGGCACCGCTTCTGAAAGGGTATGGGGTAGTAGCCGGCGGAAGCTTGGCTAAACGTCCCTTCGAACCCCTCGTCAGAAGAACCAATAGCCTCATAGGCTTTCTTGAAGAAGGCTTCCGCTTCACCATCATAGAGCGGCTCTTTGGACCCATCCAGATAGACCTGAACGGTTCCAACAATTCGTGCCGTCCAGAGTCGGACGATGGCTCCCGGTCCCTCGACATCACAGATGAGGTACCTTCCAATTCCGTCCTTGTCCGGAGGCTGAAGTACTTTTTCGAAACCGGGTATGGGTTCCTTGCCAAATCCGTCACTATTGGCAAACCAGCCCGGCTGGGAAGGCAATACACTTCTGCGGTCGAAGGACGAAAACTGCACGGTCTTGTACGAAGGTTGAGGAAACTCCACCAACCGTGCTAGATCGGTCATCTCTTCGAGCAAGGACCCCGTCGTGACCGTCTCCGCGAGCGAGCCCCTCACGCTCACCAGCAGGATGAATGTCATCAAGAGTGTTCTCATAAATATCTCTCCAGGAAACGCCTCAATATTCCTCGGCAGGCGCGAGCACGTTGGACCAACCTTATGAAGGAAGCAATTTGAGTCGGGTGCGTCACGAGATGGGAGATCCAAGCTTTCCGGCGGGATTCCTTTGAATCCGCGAGGAGCCGAGTCCAATCGGGAAGATCCTCGCCCACCGGGTCGAAGACGACGCGCACCATTAGAGCAGGTATATCTCGTCGCCTAGACTCTGCGAGGAGCGGAAATCCTTCCATTTCAACAACGGCCGCACCGTGTTTCTCACCCAGCGCCATTTTCTCAGCGGAGGACACTACGACACGGTCCACTGTTAGTGCCGGGGCTGAGACCGATATCATCTTGCTTTCGAGGGCACGCCGTAGAAGGAGCGGCGATGATGCGACTCGGGGCGGGGGATCGCAGTCCTCGCAAAGCCCGATGACCTCGTCGCATGCCACGAGCTCTGTTGCTTTGACATCGGGGCTCGTGCCGCCTCCGAAACCCACCACGAGAACCTCGTCGACTCGGGACTGTTCGAAGACATTTCCTGCGACCGCCAACGCATTATCTCTCCCAACGCCGGTCCGAACGAAGAGAACACGGGCCGCCTCCCCGTCAAATTTATGGACCACCCCGACAGACTCCACCTTGGTCGGAATGAAACAAACGAGGCGAGACTCGAGGTCCTTCATACGTGCGGCGGCATCATACCACTACTCGTTCCTAGATCACGGGAACCCGCCGTGATGTAATTACGTCCTAGTCAATGGGGGTTTTATGCAGTCTATTGTCCTCGTCTCCACCTTGTTTCTAGCCCTCGCCCTGCCTCAAGAGAGCTCCACCGACCTCGATGCTTTTATGGAAAAAGTGCTCGAAAGAAGAGACATCAACTGGGACGATTTTTATAACTACACCAGCCGCGAAAGCGAGATCCTCGAGGTCCAGAGCTCGCTCCAAGCCGTACCGATGCAGGGATTTCGTCGCGAACATATCTGGTTCGTGCAGGACGGCTATCTCGTGCGGAGCCCATTGTCCATCAATGGTGTAAGAACGTCACGAGAGGAGCGGGATCGAGCGGAGCGAAAGTGGGTCGAGCGAGTCAAGAAGCGCGAGGAAAAGGAGGGCGTCGACCGAGATCGGTTCTTCGGATTCAAGTTCGAGCCCGGCAACTACTACTTCGCAGGGCGAAAGGAGTATGAAGGCCGAGAGGTCGTCGCCGTGGAGTACTATCCGGAGACTTTCTTCAGCGATGAAGATGAAGAGGACCCCGAGGATGCGGAAATCGAAGAAAAGCTCAACAAAGTTTTCCTCATCACCATGCTCATCGATCCCGAAGAGCACCAGATCGTCCAGATGACCATCGACAATGTCGGCTTCGACTTCCTCCCCGGCGGCTGGCTGGTTCGGATCGGCACGATCGAAGCCTCCATGACCATGCACCAGCCGTTTGGCGATATCTGGCTGCCGCGGGACATCAAGGCTTACGGAAAAGTAACCACCGCCGCAGGGGATCTCGCGGTTCGCTATACGATGGATTTCCACGATTATGCAATCGCCGAGACCAGAGCCCGATACCGCTTTCCGCCGCGTGGTGTCGAAAAGAAACAGCCATGAAGCGGACTCCAAGAGTCGTACTCGGCACGCTCGTTCTAATCCTCTTCTGTGGCGTCGCCCGAGCTCAAAAGGAAATCGACACGATTCGTGTCCATGGAAACCACACCATCCCCGACGAGGAGGTTCTCCGCATTGCAGCGGTTTCTCCAGGCGATAGGCTGAGTGACGACTCCGCTGAGGAGGTCAGAAAACGCCTGCTTGATAGTGGTCGCTTCGACACTGCCGAGGTGCGGGTCCGATATCGGAGTCTCGATGAGAGCGGACCCGTTGCGCTCGTGATCATCGTGCGCGAGGGCAAATCCATACCACGTCGTTTCATGGTGGGACCTATATTCCGCTTCTCCGACGAGTACGGCATCACGGTGGGAGCCAACTTTGCTATGGTCGACCTGACAAAGGAGGGCGGGAGAGTTTCCTTTCCTTTGAGCTGGGGAGGGAAACGCCAGATCGCCGCCAGAGTCCATTTCCCCTTGAGCGAATCCGAGCGAGGCCAAGTCGTTCACAACCTCCTTTTCGACATCGACCGGTACCGAAGGGTCAATCCTCACTTCGATGTCCCCGACAATCGTCTCGTCGTGGGAGGCGGTATTCAATCCCGCTTCCGATCCCTGAGTTTCGGAGCCCGCGGCGATTGGACCGACGGGACCTTCGACGAACTAAACGAAAGCTTCATCACTGCTGGTGCCAATGTAGCTTTCGACACGCGTGTGGACGAGATCATCCCAGGGGACGCGGTCTACCTCGGTTTCGGCTGGGACCGTCTCTTTTTCCGTACGGGCAAGGACCGGCCCGATGTCAATCGCTACAGCATCGATTTAAGGGGGTACAAGCACTTATTCGGGCCTCTGCACTTGGCCGGGCAGTTCTACTACAATCCGGCCGGTGGCCCCCTTCCTCCCTACGAGAAGCCCTTCCTGGGCGGAGGTGCCACATTGAGAGGCCACAAAGCGGGGCAATACAGTGGTGACAATATTGCTCTGGCCACGTTGGAGCTGAGATGGCCCGTGACCCGCCTACTCCAGTATGCCCGCGTGGGACTCCACTTCTTCTATGACACCGGAACCGTCTATGACCATGGGCAGAAGCTCCGCGACGCCACTTGGCATGAAGGTGCCGGTTTTGGTGGCTTCCTTCGCATCTTCTTCATAACGGTTCGCGCCGACGTCGGTTGGGACCTCCGAGGCAACACCCGATTCCACATCGCTTCTAAAATGAAATTGTAGGCCCGGCTGTGCCGGGCAACATTCTCTCCCCTATTTCCAAGTTGATTGACGTATCGATAGAATGCACCCGCGGAGGAAGGAGACCTTTGCATTCTCACAATCGTCGTCGGCGAGAACTAACGGCTTTCGCCTGCTACCTGGCGGGCGCGGTGGTGTTCACCTATCCACTGCTGCGCGATATCCGCCGCGCCGTCACGGACCACTTCGACCCTCTGTTGGATGCTTGGGCACTGTCTTGGGTCGCTCACCAACTCCCTCGAGACCCGGCACACCTTTTTGACGCGAACAGGTTCTACCCAGAGTTGGGGACTCTTGCTTTCCATGACCCTATGATCGGCCTGGCGATTCTCGTTGCTCCGATCCAATGGGCATTTCAAGAGGCAGTCCTGACGCTCAATGTGGCGATGCTATTTGCGCTGGCACTGTCCGGCTATGGAGCCTATCGCTTGGTGAGCTGGCTCACCGGATCGAATGCGGCATGTGCCGTGGCGGGGAGCGTGTTCGTCTTCAATGCTTACAGGCTGAATCACCTCTCCCACGTCCAACTGCAAAACGCCGGCTTTATCCCGTTGCTCTTTCTCTGCATCAGCCGCTACTTGGAAGAAGGGCGCGCGAGGTTCGCGGTCGGCGTCGGTGTCTTTCTGTGGTTCGTATCCGCCTCTTGCGCTTACTACGGGATCTTCACATGGATGTTTCTGGCTCTCGCGATCCCTTATGAGACATGGCGGACTTCCGCCCTGAAGCATCCTCGTCGACTGGCGGGACTGACGCTGGCCCTGGCTTTGTCGGCAACGGCGTACCTGCCGTTAGCGGCGCCCTTCATCAGGCTCCAGCGCGAGTTCGAATTTCACCGACCCGTGGATCGGCTTCACCGCATGTCGGCCCGCCCTGGAGATTATTTGCGCTCAGGGTCCCATCTCCATCAAGCCGTCGGGCTGAGGCCTCCGTCTCGCGGGCGAACGCTATTTCCCGGCCTGCTTGCTGTCGGCCTGGGCCTGCTGGCCATCATCAAGTTGAATCGGAGAACGGGGCTATATCTCCTCATCGGCACGCTCGCAGCATGGGCAAGCCTTGGACCCGCGTGGGGGCTCTATCGCATTCTCCATGTCGTCGTGCCCGGCTTGGGCGGGGTGCGTTCCCCACCTCGCCTCATGATCTATGTACTTCTGGCGGCAGCGGTACTCGCCGGCCAAGGGGCGGCGCTCGTTCTCAGCCGATTGCAGGGCAAGAGGGTTTTGGCGATGGCTGCGGTTCTAGCGGTTTTTCCATTGATGGAGTCGTTCGGCGGACCTATCCCCTATAGCTCCGCACCAGAAACACCAGCAGTGTATCGGTGGCTCGCCGACGTACCGGGCTCGACACCGATCGTCGAGCTTCCCCTGCCGGACGTGAGGCGACAGCGAAACAACGCAGTGTACCTTTATTGGTCGACCTCGCATTTCAAGCCGATGGCGAACGGCTTTGCGGCATTCGTGCCACCTGTCTACGCCGAACTGGTCCAGTCGATGAAGGGTTTTCCAGACGACCAGGGAGTTGAGGCACTACGCCGACTGGGATTTCGCTATGTGATCTTTCATAGGGACCGTTACCTCCGTTTCCGAGCCGAACAGCTAGAGGGCAGGATGCATCGTCAGAACGGTCTGAGGAGGGTGTACCGAACACAAAACGAGACGGTGTACGAAGTCATGGAATAGGAACAATTCCATCGAAATCACGTATTTAATGGTCAGGCAGGCTTTTTGATATGATGTGCGGTTGAAATGACGCAACGAAGGAGTGAATGAATGACGCGGAAGATACTGCTTCTCTCAATGGCATCTGTGATACTGAGCGCCTCCTTTGCCTCGGCCCAAAATGCCGAGATCACACCTTATCTCGGATACCGGTTCGGCGGCAACTTCACCAACAAGGAGAGAAGCATTGGTTTCGACGTACAAAACTCTCCGGCCTTTGGCGCCATTTTCGACTACAAGGTCCACGATTTCATATTGGTCGAGTTCCACTGGAGCCATCAAGGAAGCACGCTCGAGCTAACCCGGGACGAGCAACAGGTTGAAACCGACATCAGCATTGATAACTTTCATGGCGGTGTTCTTTTCCAGGGTGGGACTCGGGACCTCCATCCTTATTTCGTAGCATCAGTGGGTGCCACGCACTTCGGCATCCAAGGCGCAGAGTCTTCGACCAAGTTTTCTCTCGGCCTCGGCGGCGGCATGAAGGGCCTCGTCACTGAGCGTATCGGATGGCGGTTCGAGTTTCGTGGCTTTACAACTTTCACGAGCATCGAGGACTCGTACGAAGTCTGCGACGTCTGGGGATGTGTCGACGTGAATTCCACCGGCACCGTCTTTTGGCAAGCCCAGATACTGGGCGGCGTCACGATAGCCTTTTAGGAATCATTCATATCTCAGGGCAATAATCGGATCCACCCTCGTGGGTCGGCGGGCTGGAATGTAACTTGCCAATCCCGCCACTGCGAGTAGTACGATTGCCACTCCTCCAAAAGTCATCGGATCCGTTGCGCTCATCTCCCTTTTGACAACCGAGGCACCATATTGAGAAGATGAACCCGCTTAGCACCAAAGGTCTTCCCAAAAGGTCCCTTAGATTTTTCTTAGCCAAAAATCAGTGGAGGGATGATCCGAGCCAACGGATAGCAAAAGAAAGGGTATCTCCCTCTACAAATCGATCAGGAGGTGACCTATGGCCCACCTGGTGTTGCTCTCTTTTCTCTCTCTGGTTTCCTCAGGATGGCCCTGGCAGCAGGCAACCCAACCCTGGGAATCGGACACGGAAGTAGCTCGAGGCATCCAGCTCGTCGAGGAGGGCGATTACGACG
>JAUVQL010000120.1 GCA_030598165.1 Acidobacteriota bacterium
GATTTTTCTCTCCGGTGTATTGATAGCGCCGACGCAGGAATGAAGCGTCGTGGTCTTACCCGAACCCGTCGGTCCAACACAGAGGAAAATCCCATAGGGCTTGGCGACGATGGAGAAAAGCTCCTTCAGATTGCGTTCGGTCATACCGAGTTTCTCGAGGGGCAGCGGTTTCGAGGATGCCAGGAGCCTCATAACGATGTCTTCGTTGTTGTTGGCGGTCGGTATGGTAGCGACACGGAGCTCGATTTGCCCCAAGGGCCCTTTGAAGCGGATTTTGCCGTCCTGTGGTTTTTGCTTTTCGGCGATGTCGAGTCGCGACATGATCTTGAGACGCGAAACCAGAGCGTTTCTGTGGTTGCCAGGGACCTCCATGAATTTTTGGCATTGTCCGTCGATGCGAAAACGAACGATGCAGGGGGTCTTGGGGCCGTAGGGCTCGACGTGGATGTCCGACGCCCCTCTTTTGTGGGCTTCATGGATGATTTGGTTGGCGAGGCGAACTACAACATTGTCTTTCTCGTCCAGCTCTTCTTCTAGTTCCGCTTCCTCCTCCTCCTCTTCCAGTACTTCTCCAGACGCCATGTCGGTGAGCTGTTCGAGAATAGAACCCATACTATCTGCGGCTTTTCCCTCGATCTGGTAGCTGGCTTTGATGCACTCGATAATGTCGGCGGAAAGACCCACCCAGAAATCGTAGTTGGGGGACAATCCAAGGGTTTTGACGTAGTCCACCTTCGCTAGATCGAAAGGATCCTCGACGACGAACGTCGTGACGCCTCCGTCCTTGGAGATGGGCACACAAACATTCTTGAGCAAGAAATCGGAGGAGATACGTTCTTTCAACTCAGGAGGAATGGATGTGCTGCCGTCCCATAAGAAGAACTGGCTGTTGTAGAAAGCGGCCAGCGACTGTCCGAGCTCCTGCTTTGGCACGGCGAACTTCTCGATGAGAACCGTGCCAATGTCTTTGACGTTCATCCGCGCGTAGGTCACGGCTTCTCGAAGCTGCTTCTCCGAGATGATGCCCTTATCGATGAGATGGCCGAACTTGTTGGGCTGACTCTGGCGGCTGACGCGGCGCTGGTTATAGAGCGCCACGCCGAGAATCCGAGCAATCTCTAGAACCGCGGTCTCATCTTGCTTGGTGAACCGGTCTCCACTCCTCTTGTTGATGACTTGGATCACTCCCATCAAATACTTCTCGAAGAGGATGGGGGTAGCCAGGACTTGCGTCGTCTTGAATCCCTCCTGTTTGTCCCAGCGTTGGTCCAGTTTGAGGTTGGGATGGATTTGAGTCAGTTCGTTGGCGTCGTAAGCGTTGACGATGTTGACCGTCCTCTTTGACAATGCTGTGAAGCCGGAAATGGAAGAGAACGTTTTAGGGACTCGGATCTCTTTGACGACTTTGCCCATCATCATGAGCGTATAGAGCTGTTGGTTCTTGACATCAAGGGCGTAAACGGTCACCCGTTCGGCTCCCACCAGGTCCGGGATTCGGTCCTTAAACAGAGTGAGGATTTCCTTGATGCCCGGTGCCGAATTGACGAGGTTGGCGATATCGAGGAGCTTGTCCTTGTAAGTCGCGCTGTTTTGCGTGGTGCTCGTGGAAGCAGCAGTCGTGCTCATCAACGTTCCTCCCGAGACGGATGCCCTTCGAGGCGACCGTATACAACTCGACGAAATTGTAATCGTGGAGAATTAGATTGTCCGGATACTTTCTAAGGATAACTCTAGAGAGTCGGATCTCCAAGTACTACGGATTGGCGCCGTCACTCAACAAGTCAGCCATAGGACCGGCCGTGCCGGGCAATCACGCTGCTGGCGGCATCTGACTAACGCGCACAGGTCAAGTTCCGGCCGCCGTCGATTGGCACCGTGGCTCCGGTTATCCAGCCGGCGTTCTCCGATGCGAGGAAACGAATGAGGTCGGATACTTCCTCGGGATTTCCGACCCTCCCGAGGGGGTGGGTGGTCTTGCTGTGCTCCAGGAACGCTCCGTATTTCTCTTCGTCGAGTCCTCCGGCTCGGTGAAGGTTACTCACCACGACTCCGGGATTGATGGCATTGATGCGAATTCCCTGGTCGGCCAGCTCGAGGGCGGCACACCGTGTGAGCTGATCCACCGCTGACTTACTCGCACAGTAGGCCAGCACCCCGGGAAACGAGCGGGTACCGGTGACGCTCGACACAATTACGACGTTGCCCTTGCGCTTCTTCAAATGAGGCAGTGCGAGCTGAGTCAAGTGGAAAACCGAGACGACATTGATGTCGAACATTTCCTGCCATGCTTCGAGAGTCGTGTTCTCGATGGTGCCAAAGCCGATGATGCCCGCAGCGCTTACAAGGACATCGAGCCCACCGAAGGCGGAGATCGTGTCATTGATGGCTCGCACCCGGTCTTCCTTGCGAGTCACATCACCGGCTACGGCCACGGCTTTTCCTCCCTCAGCCTCTATGGCCGATACGACCTCCTTCAAGATCTCTTCTCGACGCGCCAAAAGAGCTACGCGGGCGCCCTCTCGTGCGAATCCGAGGGCCGTGGCCTTGCCGATTCCGCTCGACGCACCCGTCACCAAAGCCACCTTTTTTTCGAAGCGTCCTTCTGCCATGAACTTGTCCTCCACTTATGTAAGATCGATCATTGTGGCATTCTGAGAGAGATCAAAACTATCATAGTCAGGCGGTATCATGCCTGAGCTCCCTGACATCGAAGTGTATATCGAAGCCCTCGAGGCTCGTGTGGGGGGTAGTAGGCTGGAAAAGGTCCGTCTTGCCAGTCCTTTCCTGCTCCGAAGCGTGGACCCCCCTCTGAAAGATGCTGAAGGTCGGAAGGTTGTCGGTCTTCGTCGTATGGGGAAGCGAATCGTTATCGGTCTCGACCATGATCTCTTTTTGGTCCTGCATTTGATGATCGCCGGTCGTCTCCAATGGACCGATCTCGTGTCGGGGAAGGCGCGGCTAAAGGTGCCGGGAAAACGAGGGTTGGCAGCGTTCGACTTCGAACGGGGCACCCTCCTCTTGACGGAAGCCGGTTCGAAGAAAAGAGCGTCGCTCCACCTCGTGAAGGGGGACCAGGGACTCTCCATGCTCGATCCAGGAGGGCTCGAAGTCCTCTCGACGGATCTGCCGGCGTTTCGGGAAGTCTTGCTCTTCGAGAACCACACCCTCAAGCGGGCTCTCACCGACCCTTGGCTCTTCAGTGGAATTGGTAATGCCTATTCGGACGAGATCCTTCATCGTGCTCGGCTTTCGCCCGTGAAGCTCACCCGAAGGATGAAAGACGAAGAGATCGCGCGCCTGTACGACGCTACTCGTGAAGTTCTAGAGGAATGGATTGTCAAACTTCGGAGTGACGCCGGCGGTCAGTTCCCGAAGAGAGTCACGGCTTTTCGGCCCGGCATGGCGGCTCATGGGCGTTACAACCAGCCCTGCCCGGAATGCGGATCTCCCGTGCAGCGGATCGTCTATGCGGCAAACGAGACCAACTACTGCGCCACCTGTCAGACCGGAGGCAAGCTCCTTCGTGATCGTTCGCTCTCGCGCCTCCTCAAAGGGGACTGGCCTCGAACATTGGAGGAGCTAGAGGAGCGGCGCTCCGAGAATCGTTGAATTCCTTTGCTAATTCGTTCCGTCAACGAAAAAGGTAGTTGTAGCAAAGAAACTCTCCCAATCCGCCTTGCTCTTGTCGGTGTAGGGACGCATGAAGATACAGTGCAAGCTCCAGAGCCCTGCACCCTTGATCGGTACCGACGTCTTCCCGTTCACGTCCGTCTCATACCCTTGGTGGTACTCGTCCTCACCGTCCGCTAGCGGATAGACATAGACGCCTTGGAGCGGTTGGCTTTCCCAAAGGACTTGAACCGGTAGTGAGCCGCCCGACGAGCTCAGTTGATGGGGATCCTCGAGAGGAACGATCTCGATGCGAAGCCCCACCGGTTTGGTCGCCAAGTCGTGGGGACCGCCTTCGCCGACCTTCAAGATGGCTTTGGCGAGCTTTGCGTACATTTCGCGCGCTTCATCCTCAAGTTGCCCCGTTTTCTTCCTTAGCTCCAGGATCTGCGGCAGACCGTCGTGCTCCAGGTACTCGTTGAACTCTTCTGCCTTTAGATGGATGAATTTTGGTTGTACGGCCACCGCGGCCAAGGCGACTCCGGGATTGTCCAAACGGATCTCGAGCACAAGGGAGCTACCGTCGACCTTCATCTCACCGATCTCGCGTCGACCGGAGGCATCGACGATCCACGCTCCGTCGAGCCGGTCGGGCGTTACGGCAGATAGGCTGTCCGGAAACTTCATGCCCGTTTGTGCCAAGAGCCGGATCGTCTCTCCCACGGATGGGTGGCGTGGCTCGGGGACGAGCCAAAGGTCGTGTGCGGATACCGTACCGAACCAACCGAGGACGAACAAGGGAAGGGAAAGGAGTAACCATCTCTTTTTCATAACGATTTTCCTCGAGTCTGTGCTGCCTGGGCCAACAGGAGCTCGTCCCCGCGCGCGAGCCCGCCCAAGGCGTAACCAAAAACGCAAATCGACCAAAATGCGGCCGGAAAGAATCCGATACACAGAACAAAAATGCCGAGCTGAGCGACAAAGCTCGAAGCGAAGATCACAAGGAGCGCTTGTGAATAGCCTCTGGCATTTCGGCGAATAAAGGTGAGGTTCTCGCGGATATCGAAAGCGGCGCTCAACCGATCGATGACAACGAACCGAACGAAAGCCGCGGGGAGATAGAGCGTCAATGCAAGACCCACCAGCATGAAGACCACATAGGCCGTGAGGACGAACAAAACGAAGGTGACCTGAATCTCGGCGGGGGTGCGGGGGGCGCTCTCGAGCACTCCCATCGTGCCGCCCCAC
>JAUVQL010000059.1 GCA_030598165.1 Acidobacteriota bacterium
AATATCTAGATATATGACCGACGAGCAACGCAGCCAGACGGGATGGATCGGCGTTCTCGGTTCGTTTCGTGACCGTAATTATGAATCGGGGTACTTAGATATCATCGCAAATATTGAATGCCTGTCCCCATAAAACTTGGCCAGCTCTAACGTAGGAGAGTGGACTCGTCGTGGAAACAATTATCAATGCTCTAAACATTCTTCTTCCCACCTTCTACGTCTTGACTTGGGCCGTCTACGCGCTCCTTTTCTTCAGAACCGACCCCTTCGCTGAACGGGTTGCGCCCGTACTTTTGTACACTTCCGCTCTACTCCATACAGCGGATCTAGTCTTGAGATCCGCCCACTATCGCCACTTTCCCATTGCCACGGTTTTCGAAGCTTTCTCGCTCCTCGCGTTCTCGATCCTGGTCGTGTACATCATCATCGAATGGAGGACGGGCGTAAAAACAACGGGAATGTTCATTTTGGGGTTCGTATTCACTTTCCAGCTCGTATCCTCAGCCTTCATCACCATTCCAACGAGCTTCAGCGAGCTCTTGTGGGATCCCACTTTCATCTTGCACGTGTCCACGGCCGTCTTGGGTTATTCCGGTATGGCCATTTCAGCGATCTACGGACTTCTCTACCTGATGCTGTTTTATGACATCAAAAAGAGGCGTTTCGGCCTCATTTATAAGCAGCTCCCGTCGCTAGAGGTGATGTCCGGCTTCACCTATAGGGCCGCCATTCTAGGATTCGCTTTTCTGACCATCGCCATGGTGCTGGGATTGATGCTGCTGGTCAAGGTCTACGGTACCTATTGGAAATGGGATCCCAAGGTCGCCGCAACCTTCGTTACTTGGTTCATCTACAGTGTTGGAGTGGCAGCGGGCAGGCTCTGGGGATGGTCGGGGCGGCGGGTTGCTTTGGCGTCGATCGCGGGTTTCTTGGTCATCCTTTTTTCCTTGGTCGTCATCAACTTGTTCTTGACCACCTTTCACGAGTTTGTCTGAGATGGAATTGATCCTCGTCGGCATCAATCATCGCTCCGCTCCCCTGGAGATCCGCGAGCAGGTGGCCCTGAGCAACGACGAGGCTCGGGAAATCCTCTCCCGCATGCGGGAGGAAAAAGTTCTCTCCGAAGTATTGGTGCTTTCGACTTGTCACCGCACGGAGTTCTATGGTCTTTCCGCCGACAACGGCGCTGCGGAGCTCTACATTCGCGACCTCATCGACCACAAAAAGAAGATCGACCTGGAAAAGCATCCAGGATACGCGTACACGCTGAAAGAAGTCGAAACGGCGCGGCACCTGTTTCGGGTCGCAGCGGGTCTCGACTCTATCATCCTCGGTGAAGCTCAGATCCTCGGACAAGTCAAAAAGGCGTACAAACTAGCGGTGGAAAACGGAACCAACGGGATTATCTTGAACCGGCTACTCCACGCAGCAGCGAGAGTGGGCAAAGCCGTGCGGACTGAGACCCGTCTTGGTGGAGGTGCTGTATCGTTGGCTGGAGCATCCGCAGAGCTCGCAGCGAAGATCTTCAGCGATTTGTCGTCGAGGTCGGTCCTCCTCATTGGTGTGGGGGAAATGGGCACACTGACGGCAAGACACATGATGGAACGGGGCGTCTCTCGACTCACCATAGCCAATCGCACCTTCAGCAAAGCCGACGAACTGGCCAGTGAGCTCGGCGGCAGCGCTCTTCCTCTCGATCGAATCGAGGAGGCTTTGGTTTCGGCGGACATTGTGATCAGCTCGACGGGAGCGACAAAGCCGATCGTCGACGTCAAGCTCATGCGCTCGATTCTTCACAAACGGTCCCGCCCTCCGATTTACATCATCGATATCGCGGTGCCTCGAGATTTCGAGCCTGGCATCGGGCAGCTCGACGGCGTGTTCCTACACAATATGGATTCCATGAATCTCCTGGTTAAGAAAAACCTGGAAAAGCGCCGCACCGAGATACCCAAAGCTGAGGCTATCGTCGAGAAAGAGCTCGAAGGATTCACTATGTGGCGTCGTTCCTTGGTCGCCACACCTGCCATCAAAAGACTCCGGGAAAAAATGGAGACTATTCGCTCACAGGAAGTGGCCCGCCACCGAAAGCGGTTTGCCAAACAAGACAGCGAGCACATCGATCGCCTCACTGAAAGCATGGTCAACAAGATCCTCCACCCCCTCATGAGCCATATTCGCCGGTGGGGCGAAGATGAGGAACTGGGAGCTCTCCGCATCGACACGATTTACGAGGCCTTCGATTTGCCTCGCTCTCAAGATTCGTCAGATGACCAAGCGTAAGGTGCGAGTCGGCAGCAGGGGCAGCGAGCTCGCGTTAGTCCAGACTCGCGCCATCATGGCGCGCCTCCAGGAACGCAATCCTGACCTGGACCTAGAGCTCGAGATCATCCGCACGCGAGGAGACATCATCACAGATGTGCCTTTGTCAAAGGTGGGAGATCGCGGTCTGTTCATCAAAGAGATCGAAACGGCACTCACCGAAGGCCGCATCGACTTCGCCGTCCATAGCATGAAGGATGTTCCCAGCCAGATTCCCACCGGTCTCATACTGGCGGCTACAACTGAGCGGCTCGACCCTCGCGACGTTCTCATCGCTCGAGGATCGCAAGGTCTCGAAGAGCTCCCGACGGGCGGAGTATTGGCTACCGGGAGCCTTCGAAGACGATCGCAAGCTCTTGCACTCCGCCCCGACCTCAATATCGTAGACTTGAGGGGCAATGTCACGACTCGGTTGCGAAAGTTCGAGGACTCCTCATGGGATGGCATGTTACTCGCGGGAGCTGGATTGGAACGGCTGGGGCTCACGCCTCACATCGCTGGCCGGATATCAACCGATGAAATTCTCCCGGCAGTGGGTCAAGGGGCGCTCGCTCTCGAAGCACGGCGAGACGACCAAGAAGTCATCGAAGAGTTGCGTCAACTCGAACACTCTGAAACGGCCATTGCGGTTCGATCCGAGCGCGCGTTCCTTGGAAGGCTGGAAGGCGGCTGTCAAGTACCCATTGCTGCTCTAGGCTCGGTCCAAGGCGGTCGTCTCATTTTAGAAGGCTATCTCGGCGCCATCGACGGTCAGCAAGTCGTAAGAAAACGGGAGGAGGCGCCGGCCTCTGAAGCCGAACGGCTCGGTGAGGCTCTCGCCGAACAAATCTTGGCGGAGGGAGGACGTGAGATCCTGGAGGAGGTACGTCGCTTAGGGTCCGCGCAAGAATAAGCAAGGAATGACCGACAAGACACAAAGCTCGAGTGTACTCCGGGGTCGACGCATCTTGGTTAGCCGCCCCCGCGAACAATCCGCTGGATTGGCCGAGGGCCTTCGCCTGAGCGGAGCAGAAGTCATCGAAGCGCCGACGATTCGGACCGAGCCTCCGTCGGATTGGGCGGCTGTGGATGATGCGATTCGGGGGATCGCCTCTTACCACTGGGTCATCTTTACCAGCGTCAACGGCGTTAAGTTCTTTTTTGAAAGAATGAGCTCCATCGGCGTTGACGACCGCGCTCTGGCCAAGGCCAAGTTGGCTGCTATCGGTCCCGCCACTCGCGACGAGCTCGAAGCCAAAGGCCTCAAGGTCGATGTCGTGCCGGAACGGTTTGTCGCGGAAGAAGTCTTCGAGGCACTCAAAAAATCTGGACCATTGAATGGGTGCCGAGTCCTCTTACCGCGGGCCGACATTGCACGGAAGGCCTTGCCGGAGCTTTTACGGAACGAAGGCGTCGAACTAGACGTCGTGGTGGCCTACCGCACGGTCCCATCACAAGAGGACATCCGTCGAGCCATCGAGCTCGTCTCCCAGGGAAGCATCGATGTCGTTACGTTTACGAGTGGCTCAACGGTCAGGAACTTCTTTTCTGCGGTCGAAGACCGACTCAGTCTGCAGGGGAAGTTTCTGCCCGCCAGTATCGGCCCTATCACGAGCCAGACATTGCGGGAATTTGACTTCGAGCCCACGATCGAGGCCAAAGAGTACACGTCCGACGGCCTCATCGCGGCCATTGTCGACTACTTCGCGAATGTAATTCGCATGAGAGAAGGAGATCCCAGAAGTGACCTTGAACCGTAGCACAGAGCTCCTAGAATCAGCTCGAAATCGAATTCCTGGCGGAGTCAATTCCCCAGTACGTGCTTTCAAAAACGTGGGCATGACTCCTCCTTTCATCTCTTCGGGTCGTGGAAGCCGTTTGTCGGATGTAGACGGTAATGAGTACATCGACTTTGTGAGCTCTTGGGGTCCACTCATCTTCGGCCATGCTCACCCGCGAGTCGTCGAAGCCGTTCACCAGGCACTGGAGAGGGGAACGAGCTTCGGCGCTCCCACGGAGCTCGAGCTAAGGATGGCGGAGCTCGTGTGTGACATGGTCCCGTCGGTAGAAATGATCCGCATGGTCAACTCGGGAACCGAGGCAGCCATGAGTGCTGCCCGTCTCGCCCGCGCCGCTACCGGTCGCGATATTCTCATTAAGTTCGAAGGCTGCTACCACGGTCACGGAGACAGCTTTCTCATCAAAGCCGGGTCTGGAGCTCTAACCTTTGGCGTGCCGGACAGCCCGGGTATTCCGAGCCATCTGGCGGCTGACACGCTTGTCGCAGGCTACAACGATTTGGAGTCGGTGGAGGCAATCTTCGAGGCCAACTCGGAACGCATCGCCGCCGTGATCGTCGAACCGGTTGCGGGAAACATGGGTGTCATTCCACCTTCTCCGGGCTTCTTGGAGGGTCTTCGTGCCCTTTGCACGCGGGAAGGAGCTCTCCTCATATTCGACGAAGTGATCACAGGCTTTCGCATCGCGCGCGGAGGGGCACAGGAGCGTTACGGTATCAAACCCGATTTGACTGTGCTCGGGAAGATCATCGGCGGAGGACTTCCCGCCGCTGCTTATGGTGGTAGACGGGACCTCATGGAGCAGATGGCCCCAATCGGGCCCGTTTACCAAGCAGGGACATTGTCGGGCAACCCCCTTGCCATGACCGCCGGCTTGGCCCAGTTGGAACTGCTCGAAGAACAAAAACCATGGGAGGGCCTAGAAGAAACATCGAAGCGACTCGAGATTGGCTTCCGGGAGACTTTAAAGGAACTTGACCTCGATTTGACGCTCAATCGAGTGGGCTCGATGATGACGCTTTTCTTCAGATCTCCCGAAGTGACCGACATGACAAGTGCTGGCCGATGTGACACCGGTCGACATGCTTCTTACTTCCGCGCCATGCTGGAAAGAGGGATTTATCTGGCGCCTTCTCAGTTCGAAGCTCTCTTCGTCTCCACCGCCCACACGAACGAAGACATTCAAAAGACACTTGAGGCGGGCAGAGAGAGTCTCAGGATTGCATTTCAAGATTAGTACTCGAGAACCCAAGTACTCGAGTACTCGAGAATCCGGAAAGAAGACTGGAGGGCACAGTTGGTTGAGGTGAAGGTGGCTTCCATTGACGATGTGCCCAAAAGTGGGGGTCTTCGAGTCGAAGCGAATGGGAAACAAATTGCGGTTTTTCGTTACAACGGCGAATTTCTTGCTATCGATGACGAGTGCCCTCACAAAGGTGGCTCACTCCACGAAGGTTCCATCCACGAAGGGATCGTCTACTGCCCGTGGCACCAATGGCGGTTCGACCTCCGGACCGGCATTTCTCCTATCAATCCCCTGTCCAGAGTCAAAACATACCGCACTCGAGTGGAGGGAACGGAGCTCCTCGTCGTGATCGATTGAGCTTGGATCGGGAAGAAACAGCAATCCACAGCATTTCCCTATTTCACCAGGTCCGTTCGGTTGGGATCGACTTCTATTGCTTTCAAAGACTGGCCCGTGCTAGTTTACGTAAAATATCGCCTCTCACATTGATAGGATAAGACGGTAGACCCATGCCACCATTTCGCCTAGCACTGGTCTCGATGCCTTGGCCATTGGCTGACCGACCGTCCATTCAACTGGGGACATTAAAGAGTTACCTACACGCCAAGAAGCCCGAGATAGAGGTTGATTGTCACCATCCCTACTTGGAGGTCGCGGATCTATTGGGGCCGTGGAAATACAACGCTATCGCCGAGCAAACCTGGGTAGCGGAGTCTGTTTACGGCTTCTTGCTCAACCCTGGCAAGCGGCAGGAGATTATCGATCTGGTCCGCCGGGAACATCAGGCCAAAGCTAAAGGGATGAAGTTGGATCTCGACGCTATCTGTTTTGAAATCGAGAATCTCCACAAGGACCGACACCTGAGTCTACCTTGGTCCTCCTATGACCTCATCGGCTTCTCCCTCTGTCACACTCAGCTGACCTCCTCGTTGTACATAATCAAAGAGATCCGCGCCCTTCATCCAGAAAGCCGGATCGTGATTGGCGGGTCCAGTTGCGCCGGCGAGTTGGGCCACGGCCTTCTCGAGCACATGCCTGAGATCGACTTCGTCGTCAGCGGCGAGGGCGAGTTGCCCCTAATAGAGTTGCTCGAAGGCCTCGAGAAAGGCGACCTAGAGAGTGTAAATTCCTCCGGCTTGATGTGGCGCGATGGGGAAGGTCATATCAAAGGCGGCGGGCTTAGCCAGCTGCCGGACCTCAGCGAGCTC
>JAUVQL010000186.1 GCA_030598165.1 Acidobacteriota bacterium
ACGAAAAGAGTAAAACTTGCGAGGAAGTCAAGCCGGGCTCGGCCTGGGCGAACGAGGTGCTTACCTAAGTTGTTGATTAAAAGCTACTTAATAAGCCCATAAGAAAAGGTGTGACTGGCAGCGCTTTTGCTATAGGAATCAGTGGTGATGAGACGCAAATACTGTTTAGCTTTGGTTTTAATAGGCCTCGTGGCTGGAACCCCCCTATACGGCCAAAACGGGTCCACCGCAAAGGACCACCCCATCGATTATCGTTTCGGCCTAGATGTCGATGCCGTTCACCTGGCAGCAACGGTTGTGGACAAGAAGGGGCGTCTCGTGACGGACCTGAGTGAGGGCGATTTCCTCGTTTATGAGGACGGTATACCCCAGGAGCTAACCTACTTCTCCCGCGGTGCGGACGCGCCGTTGGACGTCATGCTGCTCGTGGATGCGAGCGGAAGCATGGACATGGTGTCCAAGGTCGCCAATGCCCGGAATGCTGCTATCCAGCTCGTGAGTGTCCTCGGCGCCGAGGACAGAGTTGCCGTATATGCCTTTGCTCGAGGCATTGTGGAGCTGTGCTCTTTCACGGAAGACAAGAAAGAGGCCATAGGAGCCTTACAGCGACTCAAGCCCTTCGGCTCAACGGCAATTTACGACGCCGTCGCTCAGGCCTCCGAGCTCATTCGGCACCAGGGATTCGGTCGACGTGCGATCGTCCTCATCACTGATGGCATCGATACAGCAAGTGAGCTTTCCATTGAGCAAGCCGTCGAAGTGGCCAAAGGAGTGGATCTTCCCGTCTACGGCCTTCGGATTCTTTCTCCTCTCGATGATCCCGAAAACGACGCCTTCTTGGGTGTTCACGGGCGTGACGCAACGTTAGGGGATTCACTCAAACGTTTCGCGGCGGAAACGGGAGGAAAGCTGTACGAGGCCAGTGAGCTAGGAGCACTACGGCTCGCGACGTTCCGAGTAAAGGAAGAGCTCAAAACTCAGTATCGATTGGGTTACGTACCTCGAAACTCCCATCGGGATGGGCGTTTTCGTCGCATCGAGGTTTATGTCCGGGAAGAAGATGTCCGGGTACGTACCCGCAAAGGCTACTATGCGCGCGCGGACAAGCGTGAGGCCGGTTCCCTCAACACGCACGCGGTGCCCGTACAAGATTCACATTTCAATCATTGAGGAGGTTGGGAAATGAAGCAGTTATTATTCATCGTGATGCTGACCCTCCTGTTGGCCCCTGCCTGTGCCAACAAGAAGTACGTCGCTAAGGAAGTCGGCGTGGTCAACGAAAAGGTCGAGAGCCTCAGTCAAAGTGTTGAGGAGAACCAAGAGCGGATCAAGTCAGCCGAGGCGGAACTGGATCGCCACTCAGGCGAAATCGGTCGCGTGGATGCCAAGGCGGATGAAGCCGGCAGTTTGGCCAACTCGGCAAAGGACGATGCTGCGAGTGCCATGAGAGCCGCTCAAGGCAAGCTCATTTACGAGGTCACACTTTCCAACGATGTGAGTTTCGATTTCGGCGCCGCGAAGCTTTCGGAGGACGCGAAAACGCAAATCACCGAGCTCGCTGAGAAAGTCAAGGCGGATAACCGACGCCTTTATATCGAGATTGAAGGTCATACGGACAACACCGGCGACGAGTCCTACAACGAGAGGTTGGGCCTGAAGCGTGCCGAAGCGGTTCGGGACTATCTCTACCAGACCAACGGAATCCCTCTTCACGCCATCTCGGTCTTCAGTTTCGGCGAGTCCCAACCGATCGGCGACAACGCAAACCGTGAAGGACGGGCCCAGAATCGTCGAGTCGTCATCAAAGTGCTCGAGTAATTTAGAGAATCCCCCGGCTCAATGACGGGCAGGAGGGATCCCGGTAGGCCCCCTATCCGGCGCGCAGGGGGCCTGCCGGGTTTACACACACACACCCGCCAACACTGCTACAATCAACTTAAGGGAAAAGTGCTCCAACGAGCACCTCCCCAGACGCCCTCTGGAATCGGTGGAATAAAAGGTCGGTCCGACCGGTATTCAAGGAGAGAGGAAGGCTTGGGTAGTCCAGCCTATGTCCAGAACCAGGTGAAGGTCGAGGAAGTCGACCGTGACCTGGTCGCTCGGACTCTCGGAGGCGATCGTGACGCCTTCGAGGCCATCGTCCGCAACTACCAGAGGAGGGTCTACGGAGTGGCGCTCAGGATGACACGTCGGCACGAGGTGGCCGATGACATTGCCCAAGAGACGTTCGTTCGAGCCTACACAAAGCTGCACCGATTCGAACAGGGAAGGCCCCTCGCCCCTTGGTTGACGCGAATCGCGGCCAATCTTTCCATCAATTACCTGACTCGTGCCGCAAGGAGGGAGCAGCCGATCGGGGACGAAGCGACGTCGAGTGGTTTACCGGCTGCAAAATCTGAAGACACGGATCCGCAACGGAGTCTCCTTTCGTCTGAGTTTGCCCGTGCCCTCGATGAGGCAGTGGAAAAGTTACCCCCAGAGCAAAAGGCCGTGTTGGTCTTGCGGGTGCACGAAGAAATGCGCTATGACGACATTGCTGAATCACTAGACATTTCCATGGGGACGGTCATGTCGCGATTGTTTCGTGCTCGTGCCAAGCTCAAAGTTATGTTGAAGGACTATATGTAAGCGAGAAGAGACGATGCAATGCGATGATTTTCTACCGATGATCGACAAGCTCGCCGATGGCGAGTGTTCGGCGGTGGAAAAGCAGCGTGTGGAAACGCACCTCGAAGCATGCGACGCTTGTCGGGAACACTACGAGTTTCTGAAAGCTCTTCCTGACGCAGCCCGAAAGACGACCTTACCGGAGCCTCCTGGCGCCTACTGGGAAGTATTGCCTCGCAAGATCATGTCGCGCATAGAGCGAGAGCAATCCAGTCAGAAGTCTTCCAGCTGGTTTCCGGCGTGGTTAGCTCCATCTCAACTTCGTTGGCTGGCGGTCGTGGCGGCAGGCTTGGTGGCCCTGGTTTTGAGCTATGAAGTCATGATGGTCGGGCCGGCAATGTCCCCAGCTCCAGAGCAGCTAGCATCGGATGCTTTCGTTGCAGAAGACAAAGACGTGCCGGCTGCGTTCGAGCCCGTCTCGAAAGAGCCAGCCGTGAAGCGATTGGAGCAAGAGGGGCAAGAAGCTCGCGAGGTCCAGCGGCAAGAAGCGGACGATTTGGTGCCGGCGTCTTCCGCCAAGCAAAAGGCTCGTCGTGTAACACCCTCTTCGCCGGAGAGAACATCGGGCAAAAGCGATGAGCAAGTCCTCCGGAGGGATCGCCCTTTTGAATCACCTGCATCCGTTCAAGAAGAAGGTGAGGCGGAATTTGGTCTTGCCGCGTGTGCAGATGAAGAGGCCGTTGTTTTGAAGGAAGAAGTCGGGAAAAAGGCGGCGACACCACCAACAGAACCTCCCGAGGTAGTAGCGGATGCCCCAAAAAGTCCACAAGCCGTGAGCCGAGACGAGTCGAAACCGAGTGTTGAGGCGGAACCGTCTCCTGGTCGGGGAAGAGCGAAGCTGGAAGCCAATCAGGCGAGGGCCCTCGACAGAATGGCTGTCGCGGACCGGAGTCAGAAAACCAACTATCGCGGGACTTTGGGCGGGGCCGGTGAGCTATCAGAAGTCGAAACCGAAGCTCAGTGCAATCATTTGCGCGACTCTTTGGAGCGAGGCTTGGAAGGGGAAGAATTGTTGAATGCTCGCTTTGAGGTTGCCGAGTGCTCTATGGATCTCGCGAAGCTCAGCCCGACAGAAGAACGACTGAGGCGTGCCCGCGAAGATGTGACGGCGTTCTTGGCGATCTCACCCAAGGGAGAAAAAGCCGAGAAGCTTAAACGCGATCTCGAAG
>JAUVQL010000050.1 GCA_030598165.1 Acidobacteriota bacterium
TCAAAAAGCAAAGGAAACCTTCGACAAAGAAGTCGCGGGCGCGAACTACCGCTCGCTGCTCCCTCCAGGACAAAAGCCGCCGATCGAGCTGAACCTCGAGGAAATGGCGAAATTTCGAGACAAAATGAAGGCTCATTACCCAACGGAATCCATTCGATTCAAGTGAGACCGGTTTGCTAATATTGCTGCGCCAGCGGAGGTACTCAAAATGCCATTACACATCGGAATCAATCAAGACATCTTCGAAATGGAATACGCCGTAAGAGGTCCGATTCCCCAAAGAGCCGCCGAGCTGAAGCAACAGGGCCGAACGATCATCCCCTGCAATATCGGTAACCCCCAGGCACTAGGTCAACAACCCATCTCCTTTTACCGGCAGGTTCTTGGTCTGATCGAAGAACCCTCCCGGATTGAACGAGAGAGAAAGCTAAATCGCCTGGCCAAGGGCATGGAAGGCTGGGACCGTGATTTGATCTCCGATTATGTTCTCGATCTGTGCGAAAAACTTCTTTCTAAAATGCCAACCGGTATGGGTGCCTACACCGACAGCAAGGGCCCTTTGTTGATTAGAGAAGCGATCGCGAACTATGTCGATAAAAGGGACGACGTTGGCTCTTCGGACAGGCGCGCAAACCCGAACAACATATTCCTTACCAACGGTGCGAGCGAGGCGGCCAGATATTTACTGGAAATGTTGCTTGCGGATCCCAAAGACGGCATCATGATCCCCACACCTCAATATCCTCTCTATTCAGCGACCATCAAGAAGTGCGGCGGTACACAAGTCAACTACTATCCTGACGAGGACAACGACTGGAATCTGAGTGTATCGGAGCTCGAAGGGTCCATTGGGAAAGCCCAACGAGAAGGAATCAACGTTAAAGCCATCGTAGTCATCAATCCAGGCAATCCGACCGGAGCGATTTTGGACGGCGAGAGCATTAAAGAAGTCATCAACTTCGCCGAGCGTCACGGCCTAATCATCATGGCCGATGAGGTCTATCAGGAAAACCTCTATGGTGCCGAGTTCTTCTCTTTTGCCAAAGTCCTAGGGGACAGGGATGTCCCACTGTTCAGCTTCCACAGCACATCCAAAGGATTCTATGGGGAATGCGGTCACCGGGGTGGCTATGTCGAAGCCCGAAACGCCCCTATGATCAAAGGTACCCAGACCAACTTCATGGACATCCTTTTGAAGCAGGCTTCGGTCAGCCTCTGCTCGAACACCGCAGGACAGCTATTGACTTACCTAATGGTCTCTCCTCCAGAGGAGGGAAGCGAACCGTATGAGCGATTCGTCCAGGAAAAGCAAAAAACCCTGAGCGATCTATACGACAAGGCTACGATCATCAAGGATGCTCTTACGCACATGGAGGGTGTCAAGTGCTTCGGTCGCATCGGCGCGATGTACCTTTTTCCGAGACTCGAAAAGCTACCGGAAGGCACGACGGATTTCGACTATTGCATGAACCTTCTCGCGAAAACGGGACTGGTTACAGTGAACGGTTCCGGATTCGGCCAAAAAGAGGGTACGTCTCACTTGAGGATAGCTTTTTTACCGCCGAAGGATGTTCTGGAGGATGTCTTGCCGAAGTGGACCAAGTTCCACAACGAATACGTCAATAAGACATGAGCTCGGTTACGGATGCGTCAGCCCTACTTCCACCGGATCTGTCCAGAGAACTTGTTGCTCTTTTTGCTCGGTTGAGGTTTCTTTTTTGGAGGCGGGCTGGGCTGGCCCTTCCCACTTCGAGCACTGAGCGCGATGCGGCTTCGCTCGAGATCCAAGGTGAGAACACGAACCTTCAGGCGCTCGCCTACTTGGACTTCACGATGGGGATCTTCCACGAAGTGATCTGCTAGCTCCGAAATATGTACCAGGCCATCCTGATGCACCCCAATGTCGACGAAAGCACCAAACGCCGTTACGTTCGTGACCACCCCCTCCAAATCCATCCCCTCTCTCAAGTCTTCCATCGTTGTAACATCTTCCCTAAAATGGGGTGGCTCGAAGATGGCTCGGGGATCGCGCCCCGGCTTTTGGAGCTCGGCCATGATGTCACGGAGTGTCGGCGCACCGACATCGCCACCGATGTAACGAGAGGTCTCTATCTTTTTGATGAGCTCAGCGCTTCCCACTACCTCTTGGACTCCGACTTTCAAATCTCGGGCCATCCGCTCCACGAGCGCGTAACGCTCGGGATGGACAGCCGACCCATCGAGCGGGTGAGCCCCACCGCGCACTCTGATGAAACCCGCCGCTTGCTCATAGGTCTTGGGGCCGAGTCCGGAAACGTCGAGCAGCCCCTTACGCGCCTTGAACGGACCGTTCTCCTCGCGATGGTGGACGACGTTTTTTGCGGCCCTCGGTCCGACACCCGCCACGTAGGACAGCAACGAAGCGCTTGCCGTATTCAGCTCGACGCCAACCCTGTTGACGCAATCTTCCACGACCACGTCGAGCTTGTGTTGCAGGAGCGGCTGGTGCACGTCGTGCTGATATTGTCCGACACCGATCGATTTGGGATCGATTTTGACCAACTCGGAAAGGGGATCCTGCAGACGCCGGGCTATCGAGACGGCGCCTCTAATGGTCAAATCGAGGTCGGGAAACTCCCGGCGCGCCACGTCGGATGCGCTGTAAACGCTGGCGCCCGATTCGTTCACGCTCACCACAACGACTTGTTCCTTGCCGTCTTCCCCGAGCGTTCGTCGTACAAAGCTTTCTGTTTCCCGTCCTCCCGTACCATTTCCCACCGCTATCGCATAGGGTCGTGCACGTTCGACGAGCGCCCTGAAATCGCTCTGGGCCGATGCCCGGGCACTTTCTCCTTTGAAGAGGTAAATCGTCACATGCTCGAGCAGTTTTCCAGTGGAATCGACGCTCACGCACTTGCACCCGGTGCGGAGGCCGGGATCGATTCCAATGACCCGGTGTTCTCCTAGGGGAGAAGCGAGCAGCAGGTTCTTGAGATTCAGCGCAAAGATATCAACGGCCGATTGGTCGGCATTTGATTTTACTTCGTTCAAAACTTCCGTCTCCACACTAGGCAAGAGGAGACGTCGGTAGGCATCGTCCAGCGATCTCAAAAAATGCTCCGAGAACGGACTGCCGTCACGATAGCCGACCAGGGAACCGATTCTGGCGAGCGCGGCCGTTTCACTAGCCGCGTCGATCCACACCTTCAGCACGCTTTGTCTCTCACCCCGTCGGATGGCCAGAAAACGATGTGAGGGCACGCTCTTGACCGGCTCTTTGAACTCGTAATACTGCTCGAACTTGGTCCGTTCACTTCGCTTGTCCGAGACGGCTTCCGACCTGAGTATTCCCTTTGCCTGTAAGTCCCCACGCAAGTAGGACCGAACGTCCGCATTCTCCGCGATCCACTCGGCCACGATGTCCCGAGCCCCGGCCAGGGCAGTTTCCGCATCGGGCACTTGCTTCTCCGGGTCAACGAAAGGCTTCGCCTCCTCGGTAGGGTCACCCGCCGCGGGAAGCGCGCGAATGCGCTCGCTCAAAGGTTGCAAACCGCGCTCTTTGGCGAGTATCGCTCGAGTCCTCCGTTTGGGGCGGTAAGGAAGATAGAGATCCTCGAGTACCGACTTCGTAGTACAGGTTCTTATCCTTTCTTCGAGCTCCGGAGTGAGCTTACCTTGCTCCTCGACCGAGTTGAGGATCGCTTGACGACGGTCCTCGAGCTCCGTGAGGTAGGAATGCCGTTCCTGGATTTCGCGGATCTTGACTTCGTCGAGCTCCCCCGTCACCTCCTTAC
This sequence comes from Acidobacteriota bacterium, assembly GCA_030598165.1. The sequence goes on from JAUVQL010000050.1 coordinate 3,774, forward strand.
GGTACCGGGCGATGAAGGGGACTGTGTTCCCCTCTCCGAGCAATTGGACGGTGGCCGACACGGATCGCGGGGAAACTCCTGTCTCACTCGCGATCAACGAAACCGGATCGAAGCTATTCATCGCCATGGAATATTCCTTTGGGTTTCATTCTGGTGACGGCAGATCCGCGCCCGACTGCAGACTGCTCGACCGCTTGACTGATCAGCAAAGAAGTACTTTTTCAGCGAAATCGGTTGGTAGGAGACAGCAGAAATACATGCAAGACTCGAAAAGCCGCCTGACAAAAAAATGGCGCGCCCTGTACGACTTGAACGTACGACCTACAGTTTCGTAGACTGTCGCTCTATCCAGCTGAGCTAAGGGCGCGCTTCTAGTGAAGCTTTTGTATGCTAACAAAGGCCCTTTGACCCGTCAAACTTACCCAGAGCCACTGGCAACGATCCGCTAGGGCGCGACCGCCCCGTTAGGAGTCCGGAGCGCTTTAGATCCCCATCAAGGGCTCCGCCATCCCCTCCTTCATGTAGGCATGGGCCATGCAGGAAGTATTGAAATGAAAGTGCTTGGTAGCGCTACGGGGAATCGAACCCCGGTTTGATGGCTGAGAACCACCCGTCCTAACCCCTAGACGATAGCGCCACCGGGGGTCAGATGACCCAAGAATCAAAATAAAATTAGCACAGCGATTATCGCCTGTCAAAGCACCCGATACGGATGAGCGGCGAGGTTACCGACCTTGGACCACCTGCAAAGCTATGATAAGATGGATAGTTACAGCATAAATAGTGTTGTCGACTTCCGTTCGCTGGCACCCAGCCTGAGGGCGAGCAACTCACTATGCTCGATCGTTTTCGAAAGCGTATCGAAGGCCTCTTCAATTCTGCCCATGTGGCAGAAAATGAAGGCGTATCACCCCTCGAAGAAGGGGACGCCGAACCCTCGCCTTCCGAGAAAAGTTCTCCTCAAGTGCTCGAAGCCGCTATCCAAGCTCGCAAAGAAGCTCGACGGCGAGAGGCGCGCCTCATTTTGTCCGAGCGTGTCCACAACCGCGCTCAAACGCTCATGAGCGAGATTCGGAATCAGCTCCTAAGTGAGATTCAAATCCGCCTCGCGGACGAAGCGGGCTCTGAGAACTTGCACGACCTCCTTCAGGTCGCCCTCGATCCCGCATTTACCTCCCGTCTCGATGTTGCGGCCGACGAACAAGTAGACGCCCTCATGAAGAAGCTCGAGGAAGGATTCCATGGGGAAGAAAATCTAAAATCCTACCTTCCCTCGAGAGACAAATGCGCAAACGAGCTTAAATCCTATCGGGACCAGATCCTCCGCGCTCATATGCTCGAGCAGATCGAAGTGTATGCACTGCCTACGCTGTCTGATGCGTTCCCACAGGGAGACGTACCACCGGATCAGCTGCGCGAGAAGATCGCCCAGTACTGGGAGGCATGCCGTGAAGCCTTCGCTCGGTTCTTTCACTCGGTTGAGATGGCCCTTTTGAATGGCGCACGTCCTGGAATCCGCCTCGATCCGACCATCATTCGAGATCGACTGGTGGCGGCACAATTCCGAAACGGGTACCGCGTACTCGAGGAGAGGTTCCGTTCGCTCTATGGCAAGATTGCCAATCTTCAAATGGCCAAGGCGGGCCAGCCGGACAAAGACAAGGCCCAAATGGATCGTCGGGCAGTCGATGAGATTATCGTTCCCCTCGCCTACTTCATTCGCGACCGATCCGAGCCGGAACCTCGTGAAGCGCTCAAGAGCCGTGCCGAGCTCTACAGGGAGATCGTGGACAAGCTGGTCGCTAACGGCGACCCCTACGTGCACACCGCGGAGGCCATCAAGCCTCTTTTGAGGCGGAGTATCGAGCAAGCCCGTCCCCTCGTTCTAGAGAGCTTTCCTTACCTCCGTTCATCCATCGAAAGCCTGAAGCCCACGGAGGTTCACCGAGCCACGGCGCTTCTTCATCTTTTCGAAGCCCTGGTCGAGCCGGAGGTCGAAGAACAGCGACTCCAAACCGTAGAACAAAGCGTCCGGCTCAACAAATGGCAATATCATCTCCACCTTCAACTGTGGAACCACTACCCCAACCAGCTCAAGCGCCTCCAGCCGTTGGACCGGATTCACGCACAAGACGCGCGGTACCTTCTGCAGTTCATCGAAAGCGCCAATCCTTCCCAGCAAGCGGTGGAGGATATGACGGTTCGGCTAGGCTATCTGGACCTCGAGGAAATACTCCGCGATGAAAATCAGAAAACTCTCCTTCGCGCCTTGACCATCCTCACGCTTCCCCGAATCGAACTGAGCGCTTGGCCTTTCCTCTATGACTCGAGCCAACCGAGCGCGGAAGATCTGAGAAGCTTGTGTAAAACAATCCTCAGGCAGATTCGGCCAACGGGCGCCGGCGCCGACGATCGGCAGCAACAACTTGGTGCTGTGCCGCTACCCGTTGATCTATCGAAAGCACTCGCCGCCATCGATTACGAGGTTGAAGGTGGGGGTGACCGCTACACCAAGTTCCGTGAGGAGTTGGAAACCCTCATTGCTAGTGGTGGAACGAAGGCCTTGATCAAGGCGATCAAGCTCCTCAGGAGGCTGCAAGAGGCGGTGGACCAAGAGCGCTTGACAGTCGGTCTCGTCGGAACCGAAGGAGATCCCTACGTCAGTGAAGTCTGGCTGAAGGAATCGGGCTCCATGGTCGGCTTGCTCTTCTATCGGGGAAAAGGATTCGGTCAGGTTCCCATTGAAAAGGTGATCCGGGAGACCGAGGGGGAAAAGCGCGACGAAGTCAGCGAAAAACTCCGGCACCATTTGGCGAGCCAAGCCATCATCTATCAGGCGTTCCATAAACTGTTCCGCTGCGAAGTCGAGCTACCTCGTCAGCGACGACAAGCGCTGCCAACGTATTTGAAAACGACTTACGAAAAAATCGAGCCCAACCGACATAGTCTGTTGGCCCATTTGAAAAACGCATGCCTGTTGTTGAGGAGAATCGAGGAGTTTTCTTTCTTCATTGCGGAAACCTCTCGCGATGCCCGTCCCGATGCCA
>JAUVQL010000141.1 GCA_030598165.1 Acidobacteriota bacterium
ACTCCGGGTCCGATCTCCCTCGCCGCGCTGCCGGCTCGAAGGTGCCATCGCTTTTGCGCAGCACTACCCCCGCCCAGCTGGCACGGGTCTCACCCAACGCCACAAAGAGCACGATGTCTTGGATCTCTTGAAGTGCCAGGGATTGGTTCAGCGTCGTATTGAAATCGAGAAGCGTGAGAAGCTCGGAGAGTCGCTTACTCAACGGCCCCCGCTCGGAAGCGTCCGCCTTTTGTGCAAGAGGCGCCAACGCCTTCTGATAGCGATAGGACAAAGGGCTGTTTGATTCCGACATGGCATTTGAAATGTCGAGGCTCGTCTTCGAAGGAAATTCAGGATTTCTTAGGGCCCGGCTTCCGCTGCTTGTAGCGGACCATGACACACATGCTCTTTCCCGAGTCCGCTTTGCCGAAGCGCAAGTCGTCCATCATTTGCCTCATGATGGTGAGTCCAAGACCGCCTTTCTGGCGCTCTGCAACGAGCTTGCCCAAATTGAACTCGGGAAGGGGCACATCCTCCAACCCCTCGCCATCATGGAGGATGACGATATCTAGGCTATCTCCTTCGGGATCGTAGTGAATCTCTACTTCGTGGTCCTTGGCACCATGGTATGCATGCTGAATCACGTTCGTCGTTGCTTCGTCAACGGCCATGGAGATCTTCTCTGCCTCGGACTCCTCGAAACCCGTGGATAGGGCGAGTTGGCTCGTCAGCTGGTGCACCATATGCAGGTAACGCTTTTCGCTGGGAAAGCGAAGCTCCAGCAATGACCGCTCTTTGGATAACTGAACGTTGTCAGCAGGCTTTTTACTCATGTGCAGCCCAAATCGGTCTTAATTACTTCGACTCTGATTGGAAACTCTGAACGGCTTCCTGCTCTGAGTCGAATACCTTGCACAGGTGGTTGAAACCCAAAACCTCGAAGATGTTCATGACCGTCTCATTGAGATCGGCGAGCCGAATATCGCCTCCTCGGGAACGAACCTCCTCAATGAGCCCCATGATGACGCCAAGTCCGGCGCTGGCGACGTAAGCAAGGCCAGATCCATTGATGACGATCTTCACCTGCCCTGATTCCAGTGTGACGTTGAGCTCCTGCTCGAACTGCCGCACCGTATGGGCATTGATGAACCCACGTGGGCACACGACAGCGATGTCGCCCTCTTGTCGGCTTTCCATCGTTAAATCAGGCAATATTTGGCCTCCGATATAAGCGTTCGCCATAGAGCATACGGTGTTTATAGCACAAGGTTCCGCCCGTGGTCACGAAAGAACTCGAGCGACTGTTCTCGATCCGAATCGAGTTGCTGCTTGAGCTCCTCAGGGCCTCGGAACCGAACCGTACCTCGAATCCGCTCATGAAAGTACAGTCGCAACCACTCGCCGTATATCTCTTCGGAAAAATCGAACAAATGCGTCTCGACGGTGCGACTGTCGAGACCGAATGTGGGTCGCCGCCCTACGTGGGACATTCCCCGATGATAGACATCCCTCACGCGGGCGCTCGTAACATATACGCCATCGTCCAATAATAACGAACCGGTCAGCTCCAAATTAGCAGTATGAAATCCGATGAGACGTCCGCGACCGTCACCTTGGACCACACGCCCATCCACGAAATAGGCTCTTCCGAGCATGGCGGCAGCCTGCCTCGCTTCCCCGCTGCCCAGTGACCGCCGGACCCGAGAGCTACTTATCATCTTCTCGCCAGCGGTTGCAGGCGACACCTCATGAACCACAAAACCGAACGCCTGCCCAAAGGCGCGAAGAGTATTCAGATCTCCAACGCGGCCATGACCGAACCGGAAATTGTGCCCCAGTACCAACTCGACCGCGCAGAGCTTGTCGACAACCACTGAGCGGACGAACTCCTCCGGCTCCAGCCTCGAGAACTCCGGTGTAAAGGGCACTACGATCAGTTCGTCGATTCCAATCCCGGCAAGCGTCTCCTGCTTTTGCTCGGGCGTTTGTATAAGCTGTGGTGCCGCTTCGGGTCTAAGTACGCTGATCGGATGGGGCTCGAACGTGACCGCTACCGATAGAGCATCGAGTGCCCGCGCCCTAGCTTTGAGCTCTTCCAGAATGGATTGGTGCCCAAGGTGCACACCGTCGAAGTTGCCGAAAGTGACGACAGGCCGCTCACGGAACGAGTGTGCAACTTGCGGATAAGTGCTGACTCTCATGAGATGTGTTTAAGAGCTCAACGCCGCTGCAGGGCCGCCCCTTCAATGTTGCTATCGGTGCCAGGAATGACCTCGTGCACAAAAACGAGATATGGCTCTCCTGATTCGTTCATTGCTGCAAGAGCAATCCGGTCCGGGGTTCGATCATAAAGGAAAGGATTGTCATAGGCATCGAGCAAATCGCCGGTTGACACCAGCGCAGGATTGGCGTTCAAAAGATCTTCAAGCGAATTTGGATAGTCACCAAAGCCGAGGAAGTAAGCGCGGATCGCCGAGTCGACACGTTCCATACGAACCAATGTCCTCGTCCGTTGGGAGTCTTCGATTGCCGTTGGGAGAAGCGCGACACGACTCGGCACTCGAAACGGCCTCGAGTATGAGAAAGCCATTCCGACCAGCGACGCGACGACAACCACGAGCATGAGAACGATTCCCAACATTGGAGACCGACCAGGTATCGGTCTGGCGACTTCCTCGACCACCTCGTCCCTTTGGTGCCCTACCGGCTCCACCAAATTTCGTTCAATAAGGTCAAAAATCGTACGACTAACATCGAAATCGGAAAGCCCAGTCATGTCGACGAGAGCGGCGATCGAGCGCTTCCCGTCGAGAATCTTGTAGACGATGGCCTCGGCTTCGCTCAACACCACCGCATCTGAAGGCGGCTTCTCTCCCGTAGACAGCTCGCTATCCAAATTGTCGAGTGTGGCACCCAACCCCCCGCTCTTCCCGGCACCTTCAGGCGTCACTTGTATCTGGCTTTGGGGGACCAAGGCCCGGAAAACCATCCTGAGTGACGGAATCCTTTTCTCAATAATGGGCCACTCATCAACTCTGCGGATACCTTCCATGAGGATGTGATCGGTACTTACGGGCGTTACATGTCGCTGGTCATAGTCTACTTTAGTGGTAGGATCGAAATCGTATTGGCCGTCCTTCCAGCGGAATACTCGAAAAACGATTTGCTCAACTTGCTCTGAAAGAGCTTGCTTCAAAGCATCGGCATCGATATAACCCTGATTCGTCAAGATGTAACCCAACCTCTGCATCGAGATTTTCTGCTTTGCCAGGGCCTCATCGAGATCGCTCTTTCTCAGCATCCCTTTACGAACTAGGACGTTACCTAGCAGGTCATCCAGGCGTCGCACCGATGAATCGGCCAGAACCACCATGCCGCCTTCGAAGAAGACGGTCACGGTCTCTCGCTCACTTTTCAACGTGAGAAGGCCGGTCTTGCGCTGCATGCCGATGAGCTGAAAAATGTCCGGCAACGCGAAGTCCTTAAGTGTCCCTCTTAATGCCATGACATCCTCACCCACGGGCTCGTGGCTGAGCCACCATGTTGGCCACCACGAAGGCCACCAGCATTAGCCCAACGGCTAAATAGGTTGAAACCGAGCTGCTCATTCGCATTACATCATCGGGCAGACCATAGAATCGTCCCCCCGTCAGCAACACCAATACACCGTCTACCCACATGAGCAGCAAGACAAAACCCAACACCGTGACGCCTTCGGCAATATGACCGGTCCCCGGGGCCACAATCGAGAGAACCCGAAAAATAGTCCCTTGTTTCCGAGTAGCATGTTCCACTTGGACTAGCTTGTCATCGCGCGCGGTCGCCGAGACGCCGTCTTTTACGATGAACAAGTGGTAGCACTGAGTACAAAGCCCCCGACGCCCAGTCCCAATCTGGCACCGCCCACAAAACGCCATGCTGCATTTCCAGCAATGACGTGTATTCTCTCGATCGAATGCATAATGGAGCACCAGGATCAAGACAGCCATGATGAGCGCGCCATAAAATAAAGGAGAGCCCAGCCCGCTCAACGAAGCCTTTACCCAGGAGGGCTCCACAGGCACTCGGTGCATTCCTTCTTCGAGACCGTGGAACTTGGCTCGCAGGTCGTGAGAGTCCAAACGCACGTCGATTGCGGCCCTGAATTCACCGGTCTTGCGCTCATGTAAGTTCACCAAGCGTTTGTCCAGCATCTCGGCGGTCCCACGTGCCGCCTCGCGGTCTCTGAACTCGAAGCTTTCCGCATGGGCCAGGCTCTTGTTGTAGTAGGCCGTAGCGGAATTAACGTCGCCCTCGATGACCCTATCGTATTCGATGACCGCACCTTCCCAATCCCGTTGAGCGAGGTAAATGTTGCCCAGATTGATTCGCGCCTCCAAGTCATCCGGCCACTTCTGCAAAATGGCTCGATAAAGCGATGCAGAAAGCTCGTACTCCCCCAGCAGCTTGTAGTGTGTGGCAACGAGGAAATGGAGATCTCGATCTTCAGGATAGCTATTCAAGGCACC
>JAUVQL010000001.1 GCA_030598165.1 Acidobacteriota bacterium
CCGCGCCAGCCCGCGTGAACTGCGGCCACCACGTTTTGCTCGGCATCCCACATCAGAATGGGGACACAATCGGCCGTCTGAACGACCAGCGCGACGTCATCTCTGGGAGTAAAAAGCCCATCGCAAGCCGGCGCTTCATCCGGCAGTTCATGAACTACCTCGAGCTCCACTCCATGAACCTGCTGCATGGAAATGAGACCTCTCGTCCCCAACCGAGTTGCCAGGTCTTCGAAGTCCGATTCCACATGGGCAGGAAGACCGTATGGTCGACGGTGGGTCGTTTCGCCCCATCGTCGCGACCGCAGCGAAAATCCGTGCGGAAGACCTTGCGCCTCGAACGCCCGACAAACGAGCAGGTCAGGCCCCTTTTTGTCGCCAGGGCTCAACCGAAACGAATCATTCATGCTAACATTCCAGGACATACTCAGAACTCAGAAGATATCACCTACAGTGGGAACTACGCCGTACCACTAGTAGTGCTGGAATGAGAGGACCAGGGCACCTCTGGCGCATCCTTTGCTTTTTGGTACTGAGCAACGAGTAGCTCTTCCTTCATCCCGTTGTCGATGTGACTCCATGGAAGAATTTCGTCCAGTTCGCGATGGCGCCGCACATAGAAACCGAGATCCAGGCCCGCGTTCTCGACGGCTCGTTTCAACTCGATGCCTTCTCTCGCCATGGACAAGATCACAGGGGCCAACCGTCGGTCTCCCATCGACAATAATGCCTGCAGCTGCTCTAGACGGGGCGATTTGAAGTTCGCCTCCACATTGGGCACGCCAGCAAAAGCTTTCTTCAGATATTTCATCTTGCGACTGAGCTCTGCCAGGGGCGCCATGCCGTGCCACTGGAAAGGAGTACCCGGCTTGGGAATGAAGGGATTGACGCTCGCAATGACCCTTCCTATCCGACCCTTTTCTCGCGCATGGGCCAACATGCGTTCTCGAATTGCTTTCACCAGGTCGACGATAGCTTCGACGTCTTCTTCCCTTTCCTCAGGAACCCCGACCATCAAGTACAGCTTCAAATTCTCCACACCACGCTCGAAAAGCATGTCTGCCTTTAGCAAGATTTCATGATTGGGAATTCGTTTGTGAATTGCGAATCGCAATCGGTCACTTCCAACTTCCGGGGCCACGGCTAGCGTTTTCTCACCGCTGCCAACGAGAACATCCAAGAGTTCGGGCTTCAGATCCTCGAAACGAAGAGAGGAGACGCTCACACGGAAGCCCATCGCCTTGAGGTCCGTCACTAAGGGAACAATCTCACGATGGGCACCAACAGCCGTCGATACCAACCCGATCTGGCTGGTGTGCTCACGAACTTGCCGAGCTGCTTCGAGGATCCTATCCACATCGAATGATCGTTTGGGGAGATAGTTGTATCCTGCCCAGCAGAAACGGCAGAGCGTTGGGCAACCGCGCGATATCTCGACCAGAAATTTTGAAGACATCTCCGTTGCGCTCGTTAGAACATAGGTCGCGGGAGGCGGCCAACCTGCTCGCTTCCCCATCTTTGCTCTGACGACTAAATCTCCACCCGAAGACTTTTTTGCTCGGCCCGCAATCGTCCCATCTTCGCAATATTCGAACTCGAGATAGCTTGGCACATAGAATCCTTCTGTTCGGTCGAGCTCTTCTAGTCGTTTCTTGTGACTGTGCGAGGCGAGAAGCGTTCCTGTGAGCGGTGGAAGGAGAGCCTCGGCTTCACCGACGGCAAACACATCCACAAAAGGCGCCAACGGTTCTGGGTTCAAGAATGTTATCGGGCCACCGACAACAACGAAGGGATTGTACTCCGTTCTTTCGGTCGCGAGCGCGGGAATTCCCGCCAGGTCCAGCATTTTGATGACATTCAGCTCATCAGGTTCGAACGTGATGGAAAACGCGACGATGTCATAGTCACCGACAGGTGCTTGAGATTCAAGCGTCAACAGAGGAGTGCGGCTAAGACGGTACTCCTCGATATCGCGTTTATCGGGAAGGAAGACGCGCTCGCAAACCACATCGTCCATCTCGTTCCAAAAACGATAGACGGACTGGAAACCGACATTGGACATTCCCACGTGATAGGTATTTGGATAAGCTAAGGCGATACGGAGCTTCCCCGGATGCGTTTTCATCGACGTCCCGGTCTCCCCTTCGAGAAGCTTCCGAAGTTTGTCCACCAACTTGCGATTCATGAGAAAGCCAGTATAGCGCAGAAGAGCAATGGGTTTTGATAACAAGAATCTAACGCAAAGGTGCGAAGGCGCAAAGAAGACCAAGTTACTCCATCGGGATTTGGTAGAGTGACCCTCTTCTTGGCGTCTCCGCGTCTTGGCGTCTTTGCGTTAACTTCCGGAGATCTCGTCTTTCTGGATTCTTGAATTCTAGAATTCTTGAGTTCTTATCTTGTGCGGCTTCGACTCAATTATCAGCGGTAGGAGCCGACCATTTCCTTCATGAGGCGGGCGTTGTCGATTGCAACGGAGGCGTGCTGAGCAAAGATCGTGACGATTCTCAATTCTTGCTCCGAGAATTCCTCAGCGGATTGATCTGGTGTGACGCCGAGATTGAGCACTCCCATTATCTTGTTGCGAAGCGTGAGTGGAACCGAAAGGGAGTAGAGTATCTCTTCCTCGCGAGCCAGAGCGTCTCGAAACCGCTCATCGTCCTTTGCTTCGCCCGACATGAGTACGGGCTCTCCGTTCTCAGCTACCCACCCGGCAATGCCCTTACCCAATTCTTGTCTGGTTTGTGCCACTACGGCCTCGCTCAGACCGTGAGAAGAAACGATGGTCAAATGATCGCTGTCTTCGTCGACGAGCATAAGAGATCCGCGATTCCCCCCTACGAGCTCCAAGGCGGCACGCAACACCGTCTCGAAAGTCCGCTCGGAATCCAAACCCGAGTTCACCGTGCTGATGGCACGGTACAGGCCTGTGAGCTCATTGAGCCGCATTTCCAGTGAAGATGACCTGGCCTGTTCGTCCGTTACCTGTCGCTCCTTCTCGAGCAATTCGTCAACGAGGTTGCTTTGTAGTTGTTTTAGATAGCGCTCCTTGCCAATGACGTAAAGACAAGCGCAAAGACAAAGTCCGGCCAACGCCGGTATCAGATATCCCTGCTCTTGCTTGAACGAGAGAAAAGTTATCACTGCAAGTACCAAGATGATCACCAGCAAGACAAACTGAAGGAGCTCAGTGCGGCGTTTTTCTACATGTGACAGTTCCATCTTCAAGTCTCCCTGGAGCAGGCGGTCGTTGCCGTTCCGTTTCTCCGTTTGCCATTCGGCAGACGAATCCGCGGCGGAAGAATTAATAGAGTCTCTTTATAGATTTGTTTATTAGGACGTGAAGACGTCGGGCCTTATTAATGCATCAATTTCCGGACCGACGTCCTACTTACGATGGTAAAACACAAGTGGGAGGCTGGCAAATCCAAAGAGGAGCTGGCTGGACCGAAAAAAAGGGCTTTTCCATACGGAATCCTCAGCCCATGAGACTTTTGCGTCAGGTATCTTGTTTCTACTGGTTCCGGGTCCTCGGTTCTCGCGGTCTCCTTTCTAGCCTTTCCCCCCTTTTCTAATGAATGTGGGGACATCCAAGTCTTCGGATTCGTCTCCCTCGACCGCTCCAAAATCGAGGTCGTCCGTTAAGCTGTCCGAGATCCCCCGACGATAGAAGCCGGACGAGCCCGACGCCAGCTCGCGACTTTTGGCGTAATTCGTTATATCTACAGGGGTTGTTGCACCTCGCCTGCGCTGAGCCCGTTCTGCTCTTTGGAAGCCCGTGGCGATCACCGTGATCTTGAGTCTCCCGTCCATGCTTGGATCCACAACAGCCCCGAAGATGATGTTGGCATCGTCATCAGCTGCGTCGTGAATGACGGAAGAGGCTTCGTTCACCTCCATGAGACTCATGTCCTCACCCCCGGTGATATTGATAATGACACCACGTGCACCTTCGATAGAAGCTTCCTCCAGCAACGGGCTGCTGATTGCCTTCTGCGCAGCTTCGACAGCACGATTGTCACCCTTCGCAACGCCCGTTCCCATCACAGCATCGCCCATGCCGCGCATAATGGTCCTCACATCAGCGAAGTCCAAGTTGATGAGCCCGGGAACCGTGATGAGATCGGAGATCCCCTGAACCGCCTGTCGCAGGACGTCATCGGCAATGCTGAAGGCATCCGGCAAGGAAGTATTTCGGTCCACGGTGGCCAACAGCCGATCGTTAGGTATCGAGATCAGCGTATCGACGCACTCCCTCAACTCCCGCATCCCTTCGGAGGCCTGGGTCATGCGCCACTTACCTTCGAAAGTGAAAGGCTTCGTCATCACCGCTACCGTCAACGCACCCAACTCACTGGCCAATGAAGCAATAATCGGTGCCCCACCGGTACCCGTTCCACCCCCGAGGCCGCCTGTGATGAAAACCATGTCGGCACCCTCTAGTGACTCTAGAATTTTCTCGGTATCCTCGAGAGCCGCTTGTCGACCGATTTCCGGATCAGCACCACATCCAAGTCCTTTAGTCAGCTTCGTCCCCATCTGGAGCTTGACCGGCGCATGGTTGGCGCGGAGAGCCTGTAGGTCCGTATTGGCAGCTAGAAACTCTACGCCACCAATGCGTGAGGCGATCATCCGATTAACGGCGTTGCCGCCTCCTCCTCCGACACCGATAACCTTGATGGAGGCCCCCCCGATGCGGCTGACCTCCTCGAAGGAGATGCTGAGCGGGGCATCGCCTGGTTTGTCGTCTTCGAAACGTATCATTCACCCACCTCCCTAATCGAATAACTGGCTAGCCGGCGCCAAGGGGAGCGGTCACAAGCTTCCGGCAACGCTCCCAGATCCGTGCTAGTGGATTGTGATTGAATCGACCATGCGGCATGAGTCTGTTGGAACGGCTTCGGTGCGCATAAAGCACCAGCCCAACTCCAGTTGCATAGGCTGGACTGGCCACCACATCAAGGAGCCCCCCAACACCCGTCGGGGAACCGCATCTAATGGGCATGTCGAAAACTCGCTCGGCCACCTCCGGTAGGCCTTCCAGAGAAGCACTACCGCCGGTGAACACAACACCCGAGTTCAAGATGTTTTCGTAACCCGCACGACGCACCTCCTCGTAGACCAGATGACAGATCTCTTCGGCCCTCGGCTGAAGGATCTCCGCCAAAAGTTGGCGAGAAAGAATACGAGAATTTCGCCCGCCCACGCTCGGGACCTCGATAGTGTCCTCTTCATTGACCATGGTACTCAAAGCGCAACCGTACTTCTTTTTGATCTTCTCGGCTTCTTGAATAGGCGTCCGCAGACCAACCGCCACATCGTTGGTGAAATGGTCCCCGCCCGTTGGCAGAACCGATGTGTGCCAGATGGTGCCCTTGTCGAAGATGGCCAGATCGGTAGTGCCCCCACCAATGTCGACCAAGGCAACACCCAGTTCTTTTTCGTCCGCGGTCAACACCGCCTCCGCCGCTGAAAGCTGCTCCAGCACGGTCTCCGCGACTTCCATTCCGGCGCGATTCACACAGGTCACAATATTTTGCGTAGCCGTCGTACCCGCAGTGATGATGTGAACGTTGGCCTCGAGACGGCTACCCGTCATTCCGGTGGGATCGAAAATCCCATCCTGTCCGTCCACAACGAACTCCTGCGGCAGCACATGGACGATCTCACGATCGGAGGGGAGAGGAATCGCCTTAGCAGCATCAATCGCTCTGTAAACATCCTCACGCGTGATTTCCCGAGTCTTGTTGGTGATAGCGACCACCGCACGAGAATTGAATCCCTTGATGTGTCCTCCCGCTAAGCCAACGTAAACGGATTCGATCTCCACCCCAGCCATGAGCTCTGCTTCTTCGGCCACACATTTAATGGACTCCACGGTCTGTTCGAGATTGATCACCATTCCCTTGCGCAGACCTTTTGACTCTGTAGAACCAATGCCAATGATGTCCTGGCGTCCTTCATCCGTGATCTCACTGACTATCGCGGTCACTTTGGTTGTGCCGATGTCGAGCCCCACAATGTATCGATCTTTCTTGTTCAGAGCACTCACCTCCCCCCGTCAAAGCTCGAAGCGAACGCCGTCTCCCCTTCCGGCACGAACTCGGTTCTGAGCTTCAAGTAGACACGGCCTCGAAAGCGCAGATCGACTGCCTCTACGGTAGGAAACCGGTCGAGAATTCCCTCCATGAGCGGCAAGATCTCCGCGAGACGCGGTACTAGGTCGTTTTCTGCCATTAATAAGGTCAAGGGCGGATGGCGCAGTCGGACTTTAAGGGAGCCCGCCCCCTCCGCCACATCGATTTCTGAGATGGCTGATTCAAGCTTCTTGTCATGCGCGAGCGACCAAAGAAGCTTTCCAGCAAGCTCGGGTCGGCCGGCAATCAATTGCCCCTCACCGTCGGCAAGCCCACGCACTAAAGGAGGTGTCAAATCAGCGTAACGAGGCCCCGCTTCGTCGAGAAAATGCCCCTGCTCGTCCATGAGATATAGCTCATCTAAAACGGCAATTCCGACGGGAGTTCTCTCAACAACTCGAAGCGTCAAAGTCGCTGGAAGCACACGGGTCAACTGGACGTCTTTGATCCAGGGTGACCTCAGCAATTGGTGCTTCAGACTGTCCAGATCCAGATTCAAAATGTTCGACTCCGAGTGTAGCCCCAGGGCTTCCAATATTTCTCCTTCAGAGAGCCTCTCATTTCCTTCCACGCGAATTCGGCTTACCGAAAGCTCTGGAGATCGGCCCGCAGCAGCAGCGGTCCAAAATCCGGCAGCAATGAGACCGGCCAGACCTGCCGCAGCCCCCATCCAGCGAAGAACGGCTCGCAGACTTCGACGCGCGCCGCGCCGGGGCACGACCTGACGTCGGAGAAAATGCTCCTTTGAGGGAGCCTCCGTCTCTTTCGGTCGCAGCGAGTGATTATCTAGCTCCAACGCTTAACCTCTTCTTCGAGTTCTACTGCCGTCGCCCGATACACGTTCTCTTTGAGCTTCTCGATCAGACCAAAGACATCAGCCGCCTTGGCGTCACCGTCATGCACTATGAAATTGGCGTGGACCTCAGATACCCTTGCCCCACCCACCGTCAGGCCCTTGAGTCCGAGCTCGTCTATGATTCTTCCCGCTGAGCTCTCCGGTGGATTCTTGAAGATGCAACCTGCGCTCTTGACACCCACCGGCTGAGTGGCTTTTCGATCATTCAGTTGTTTCTCCATATCGGCGCGAATCGCTGCCGGCTCGTCCTCCTCCAGTCTGAGAAGGCAGCGAGCAACGATAACGTCATCGCCAAACGACGAGGATCGATATCGAAAATCGACCTGCTCGCGCGGCAGCTCTTGAAGACCTTTCGCAGGAGCGATAACCGTCACGCTCTCCACCCGATCTCCCATGGCGAACCCATAAGCTCCGGCATTCATCGCCAGCACGCCTCCCACCGAACCGGGAATCCCTACCCCACCTTCAAGACCCCGCAGCCCACGGCTGACCGCTCGACGAACCAGTCCAGGGAAATGAACACCGGCCTCTGCTTCGAGCCGCCCGCCTTCGTAAAAGCGAGTGATTCTCATCGCACCCATATGGATCACGGCGCCACGCAAACCCGTGTCGCTCACCAACAGATTGCTGCCACCACCCAGTATGCGAACCGGAATCTCGCGGCCTTTCATGACGGCGATGGTGGCTTGTAACTCACCGACAGAAGTCGGAAATGCCATGACTTCCGCAGGCCCTCCCAATCCGATGGTCGTGTATCGCGAAAGCGGCTCCTCCAGTCGGAACGAGGCTCCAGTCTCCCGCAATTCATCCATCAGTTCTTCCATTGGACTATTTGCCACGATCACGTACCGTCTCCACGAGTCGATCGGATAAGGAGGTCACACTCCCAGCGCCAAGCGTCAGAATGAGGTCGCCCTCCTCCATTTCTTCCTTCAGAAGCGCCGGAATAGAATCCAATGCTTCAATGAAACGGACATCCCGGTGTCCATGCTTTTTGATTCCTTCCGAGAGCGCGAGACCATTTATTCCTGGGATCGGCTGCTCGCCTGCAGGATAGATCTCCGTAACCAACAGGAGGTCGGCCTGATGAAAGGCACGACAAAACTCTTCATAGAGTGCTTGGACCCGTGTATATCGATGAGGTTGAAAGACGACAATCGTTCTCCGACCAAAAGCCTCTTTAGCCGTCGCCAAACTGGCGCGTATCTCCGTCGGATGATGACCGTAGTCATCCACGACGAGGATACCTCCGTCGTCGCCCTTGATTTGAAATCGGCGGTCGACTCCCGTGTAAGCCTCGAGCCCCGAGAGAACTTGCTCTGACGGTACCCCGAGCTCGAGCGCCACACCCACCGCGGCTAGAGAGTTCAAGACGCTGACACGCCCCGGAACGTTGAGGGTGACTCTTCCCACTTCTTTTGCTCGAAGCTTCACGGTGAAGGACGACTTCGTTCCCGAGAGCTCCACGGCTTCCGCCGTGACATCCGCTTGAGGGGAAAAGCCGTAGGTCACGTACCGACGCCGTATCCTCGGAAGGAGGCTTTGAATTCTCTCGTCGTCGAGGCAGACCACCGACGCTCCATAAAACGGTACTTTATTGTCGAAATCCACGAACGCACCCTCGAGATCCTCCAGATCTCGATATGCCTCCATGTGCTCTCGGTCGATACCCGTCACAACCGCTATAACGGGGGACAGGTGCAAGAAACTTCGGTCAGACTCGTCAGCCTCTACGACCATGAAATCCGAGCTACCCAGTCTGGCATTGCTACCGAGTATACCCAGGCGCCCACCAACGACCATTGTCGGATCGAAACCGGCATGGTCCAACATCACCGCAACCATCGACGTCGTTGTGGTTTTTCCATGGGACCCAGCAACGGCGATGCCGTACTTGAGTCTCATTAGCTCCGCTAACATTTCGGCGCGCGGAATGATGGGAATTTGAAGTGTCCCTGCACGGTCTACTTCGACGTTGTCCCGACCGACGGCGGAGGAAACCACTACGACATCGGCATCCTCAACGTGTTCAGCACGGTGTCCGTGGTGCACCTTCACTCCCAAAGATTCGAGTCGCCGCGTGGACGCCGACGTTTTTAGATCGGAGCCGCTAACCGGATATTCCAGGTTGACGAGAACCTCGGCAATGCCACTCATTCCGATCCCACCGATCCCCACGAAATGGATCCGGGTCTTTGCCGAGAACAGAGGCTTAGCGCTCATTCGCCTCGACCTCCGCTCCAATTCGCCAACTCCAACAAACGCTCCGCAATGATCTTCGATGCCTCGGGACGGGCAAGAGCTCGTGCTCGCTCTGCCATCGACTGTCGCCGCTCCGGAGCGTTCATGAGATCTGTCAACACTCGAGCGAGGTGCTCCCCGGTCAGCTCGTCTTCGGGTAGCGCAAGCGCCGCACCGGCCCGCTCCATCATTTCTGCATTGTCCTTCTGATGGCCACCCGCTATCTGCAAAGGCACCAGCACAGAAGGCCTTCCCGCCGCCGCCAACTCGGCGCAAGTCGTTGCTCCGGCGCGGGAAAGAACCAAGTCGGAATCGGCATAGGCTTCGTTCATCTTGTCGAGATAGGGCTCTACCCGAGCGGCAATGCCCGTTGGCTCATAACCCGCACGTACCATCTCGAGCTCTTTTTCACCGGTTTGATGGATGACCTGCAGTCGCTCCCTATGCCGCTCGAGATGCGGTAATGCGGCCAAGATGGCCTCGTTCAAAACGTGCGATCCCTGACTGCCCCCAACAACGAGTACCCTGAGCTTCTCGTCGACCGCACGAATGCCGACTCGAGCAATATCGTCTCTGACTGGATTTCCAGAGACGAACCCCTTTTTCCCGAAAAAGCGCTTCGTTTCTTCCCAAGCGAGAGCCGCCGCATCTATGAAAGGAGCCAGCGTCCGGTTGGCCAGACCGGGAGTCGCGTTGGGCTCGAGGAGCAACGTAGGCACTCGCAATGAACTTGCCACGGCCATGATCGGACCAGAAACGTATCCGCCCACACCCATGACCACTCGCGGATGGACCCTCCGGAGAAGCATGACGGCATCTACGAAAGCGAGTGGGAGGGAGGCCACCGCTTTGACCTTGCGGAACGAGGAACCTCCTCGTAGGGGCTTCACACGAACCATCTCGAGTGGGAATCCAGCCCGAGGTATGATCCGGCCCTCGAGGCCCCGCTCGGTTCCGCAAAAAATCACCTTTGCTTCCGGCTCCATTTCTATGAACTTCCTCGCCACAGCCAACGCGGGATAGATGTGGCCGCCTGTGCCACCCGCAGCGATGAGCAACCGCAGACTCTTGCCCCTTGCTCCCACCCCTCACCTCGCATGTTGAGAAACGGCGAGCAGCAGCCCTACCGCCGCCATCGATATGACGAGCGACGTTCCTGCTGCCGAGATGAAGGGAAGAGGAATGCCTGTAGTCGGCAAAAGACCCAATGTTACTCCCATGTTGATAAAAGCCTGCCCAACGATTAGGGCAGTTAGTCCTCCCGCAAGAAAAGTGCCGAACAAATCGGGAG
This sequence comes from Acidobacteriota bacterium, assembly GCA_030598165.1. Next base: position 10,520 of record JAUVQL010000001.1, read on the forward strand.
CGCGGCGTGCAATGACGACACCCCTCCAAAGTAGAACTGAAAAGGCACCCACCACCGCAAGTGTCCCAATCAAACCCAACTCCTCACCAATGACCGAGAAGATGAAATCAGTGTGTGGTTCAGGAAGATAGAATTGTTTCTGTCGACTCCTCATGAATCCAACACCAAACACCCCGCCCGTACCAACCGCGATGAGAGACTGGATGATTTGAAAGCCTCGGCCGAGAGGATCTTCGAAGGGATCCAAAAACGCCAGCAACCTTTGCCTTCGGTATTGCACGCGAACAATCAACCAGTAGATGACAGGCAGGGCAACCAAGCCGAGCTGGACCAAATACCGAAGAGGAGCACCTGAAATGAAGAACAGACAACAACCGATCAATACGAGGCAAAGGGCCGTACCCAGGTCTGGCTCGATGAGTACGAGAAACGCCAAGAAGCCCGTGACCACGAGCGATGGGAAGAGGCCGTTCACGAAATCGTCGATCCGTTCCCTTTTCTTGTCGAGCTGATAGGCAAGCGTCAGCACCAGCACCAACTTGGCGACCTCGGAAGGCTGGAAGGACAGTAATCCGAAGCGGAGCCAACGATGTGCGTTCTTTAGTGATGGCGTAAAGAGCACCGCAATCAAAAGAAGTATCGTCAGCCCCAACAGGCCGTAAACTACCGCAGGGCGATTCAAGCGCCGATAATCCAGCCGCATGAGAACAGCCATGACGACCAATCCGAGCATGGCCCAAATGAGCTGTTTGACCAAAAAGAAATAGGAGCTTCTGTGCGCCTCGTGTGCCACCAGAGCGGATGCACTGTAAAGCATGACCAGGCCAAAAGACGTGAGTCCAATGGTCACGATAAACAGTGTTCGATCAGGTGACAGTTTCTTTGCCATGGCTCTTTGGGTTACTCGTCTCCCGTTTTACCTTCGTCCCGACCAGAAGAGGCTTTTCCCTTCGTCTTCTGAGCGCGTTTCCTGAGTTTTTCGACCTCCTCACGAAAGCGCTCCCCTCGTTCCGCATAATCGTTGAACATGTCGAAGCTAGCGCAGCCAGGTGAAAGCAACACCGTGTCTCCAGGCGAAGCATGCAGGAAGGCTTTGTCGACGGCGTCTCTCAGGCTTCGGCACCGACGGACCGGAACCAAATCGCCCAAAGCCTCTTCGATACGTTGTTTTGCTTCTCCAATCGCTAGAACTCTCCTTACGTTGCGTTTCACATTAGGGCGCAGATCCTTGAAATCACCGGCCTTTGAGCGTCCCCCTAGAATCAGGAGAACGCCTCCGTGGAAGCTTTCGAGGGCGGCCTTAGCCGAGGCCAAGTTGGTGGCCTTGGAGTCGTTATAAAAGACCACGCCCTCGAGCTCACCAACGCGTTCCAGCGCGTGGGGAACACCGGAGAAGTCACCTACGGCCAGAAGCAGAAGCTCAGGCTCGATGTCCAAGACCGTCGCTGCGCCACATGCAGCCATGACGTTTTCTATGTTGTGACGGCCGTGTAGAGATATCTTCTCCAATGAGACGAGTGCGGTAGTTTCGCCATTATCTCGTTTCACAATCCACGGCCCCTCGACCGAGATGTAAGGCTCGTAGTCACTCAAAGGCTCGAGGCTGAAATAGACCTTCTTCGAACGCGATTTAGAAGCCATTTCCACCGTCAGGGGATTTCCGGCGTAGACAATCGCCCAATCCCCCCCCTCCTGGTTGGAGAAAATTCTTTCTTTTACCTCGACGTAAAACTCGAACTTTGCGTGTCGATCCAGATGATCGGGTGTCACGTCGAGAAGCACAGCGACTCGAGGTCGAAACTTCTCGATGGTTTCGAGCTGAAAGCTCGAGACTTCGACGATGAAAATGTCGTCCGCCCTCGCACTCTCGACCAAACTGATGAGAGGCATTCCAATGTTGCCTCCCAACTTCACCGAACGCCCAGCACGTTTCAATATCTCTGCAATCAAACTGGCGGTTGTGGACTTGCCCTTGGTGCCCGTGACAGCCACCACCAAACCCGGTACCTGCCGGTACGCAAGCTCGAGCTCTCCCCAAACGGGTATCCCTTTCGCTCGGGCTTCCACTAACGGTGCCGCTCGAGGCGGCACACCGGGGCTGGTAATGACGAGATCGACATCGGCTGTCAATCCAGGCGGATGCTCGCCGAGAACCAGCTCCACTCCTTTCCGACTCAAGCCAGATGATTCCACGGAGAGAGCCTTCTTCGATCTCAGGTCTGTCGCCCTCACATCTGCACCCTGTCGGCATAGAAACTCGACAGACGCCACACCACTCCGGGCCAAACCAACGACTAGAACTCGTCTCCCCTTGAAATCTTCCCCTTTCATGATCTGCGCCCCGTGTCACTAAGGTCCTTCCTATAGCCGTCTGCAAATATTCCTGCTTCATCGAAGGGTCTCGCCGCCGCGTCTCGACATCATCTGGTTATCGGAGTTTCAACGTGGTCAAGCTGGCCAACGCAAATATGATGGCCACAATCCAGAATCTGATAATGATTTTGGGCTCCTTCCAACCCATGAGCTCGAAGTGATGATGCAATGGGGCCATCCTGAAGACGCGTTTCCCGGTCATCTTGAAATAAGACACCTGGATAATGACCGAGAGGCCCTCCACTACGAACAAGCCTCCTACTAAGACCAGGAGGAGCTCCTGTTTTATGAGGAGAGCCACTGTGCCGATGGCTCCTCCCAGCGAAAGCGAGCCTACGTCACCCATGAATACTTGGGCGGGGTAACAATTGAACCAGAGGAATCCCAAGCTAGCTCCGACTATGGACCCCCCAAAGATGGTCAGTTCCCAAATGTGAGGGAAATGTATGAGATTGAGATATGCCGAGAATTGAGCATGACCCGTCACATAGGTCAATAGCGTATAGGCCGCCGCGGCGATCATCACCGAGCCAATAGCCAAGCCATCCAAACCATCGGTGAGGTTGACGGTGTTCGACGCACCGACGATCACGAGAACTGCAAAGGGCACGAACAGCCAAGAAAGATTAGGCCGAAACTCTTTCAAGAAGGGGAACAAAAGCTCCGTACTATAGGAGCCGCGGCGCGAAAGTTCCATGAGGATGAGGGCTACGCCAACCGCGAGGACGACTTGAAGAGCCATTTTAGAGCGCGCCGATAAGCCATGAGATTTTCGCACCAGCTTCAAATAGTCGTCGGCGAATCCGATCAATCCATAGCCGACCGTTGCGCCCAGGGCCACCCAGACAAAAATGCTGGTCAGGTCGGCCCATAGCAAAGTGGGAACGATGACCGCCGTCAAAATCAACAATCCTCCCATAGTCGGCGTGCCGGCCTTGGCTTGATGCGCCTCGGGGCCATCCTTTCGGATGCGTTCACCGATCTGAAACTCACGAAGTTTGCGAATCAGCCATGGGCCCATGGTGAAAGAGATGACCATCGCCGTCAGAGCGGCACAGGCGGTGCGGAAAGTGACATAGCGAAACACATTGAAGGCACTGATGTCGGTATGAAGAGGATAGAGGAGGTGGTACAGCATTAGGCCGACTCCTCCTGTAAACTTTCGCGAAGCACTTCGAGGGCACGATCCAGTCCCACACCACGTGATGCCTTGAACAAAACGACGTCACCTGCTTCGAGGCAAGCCGCGACCCGTCTTCCCGCCTCCACGGCATCTTGGGCCGCCAGCATCACATCCTCCGGCATGCCCGCTTGCCGGGCCCCTTCGACAATGTGCCGGCCCAAAGGTCCGACACCAATGAGGAGATCCACTTTGGCCGCTGCCACTTTCCTCCCGCTTTCCAGGTGCAGTAACTCGGCTCTTTCGCCGAGCTCCAACATGTCTCCCAAGACGGCAATCCGTCGCGCGCCCACTTCGTCACTCAAGGAATCGAGAACCGACGCCAATGCAGTTGGATTGGAATTGTAAGTTTCGTCAATGACCAAGATGTCATTATGAAAGCGAATGCGATCGCCTCGGTGAGGAGGTGGTCCGAGTGAGGAAAGCTCCGCCGCGGCCAAAGCCAAAGGTACACCGAGGACCGTGGCTACGGCGAGGGCGGAGAGAAGGTTATAGACGTTGTGCGTACCGAGTAAAGGTACTTGGACCGGCACCTCCTCCGTTCGATAGTGGGCAACAAACCGAACACCGTCCCCGCGGCGTACGAGCTTTGTGGCCCTCACGTCGGCACTTTCACCGAAGCCGAAGTGGACCTTTTGCCCGGAGAAACGCCGCGCTTGTTCGACGACGTGGGGATCGTCTCCGTTGACCACCGCGACAGAGTCCTCTCTCAGACCATCAAAAAGCTCACCTTTGGCAGCTGCAATCGCCTCCAAAGAGGGAAATAACTCACGATGCACTTCG
>JAUVQL010000027.1 GCA_030598165.1 Acidobacteriota bacterium
GATCCCAAAGGGAAGAGCGACAACGAAGTGATGCGCTTCTGTCAAAGCTTCATGACAGAGCTCAGCCGCCACATCGGACCGAACACAGATGTACCCGCGGGTGACATCGGCGTGGGCGGACGTGAGATCGGCTTCCTTTTTGGTCAATACAAACGCATTCGCAACGAGTTCACCGGTGTTCTCACCGGAAAGGGCATCAACTGGGGCGGCTCCCTCATTCGCCCCGAGGCCACCGGCTATGGTGCTGTTTACTTCGCAGCTGAGATGCTGAACACTCGGAACGAAAGCATGGAAGGCAAGACATGCTTGGTGTCTGGCAGCGGAAACGTCTCACAGTACGCCACCGAAAAGGTCCTCGACCTCGGCGGTAAGGTTGTGACCCTATCCGACTCAGGTGGTTACATCTATGACCCCGAGGGTGTGGATCGCGACAAGCTGGCCTATGTGATGGACCTCAAGAACGTCCGCCGCGGCCGGATCAAGGAATATGCTGAGAAGCACAAGAGCGCGACCTACACTGCAGTCGATCCCAGCAAGGACTTCAACCCTCTTTGGGATAACAAGGCGGACTGTGCTTTCCCCAGTGCTACCCAGAACGAGATCAATGCAAAAGACGCTGCCAATCTGCTCAAAAACGGCGTTTACGTCGTCTCCGAGGGTGCTAACATGCCGAGCGTCCCTGAAGCCATCGAGCAGTTTCTCGAAGCCAAGATCCTCTATGGTCCCGGTAAGGCTGCCAATGCCGGCGGCGTGGCGGTGTCCGGTCTCGAGATGTCCCAGAACAGCTTGCGACTTTCCTGGACGCGTGAGGAAGTGGATCAACGTCTCCACGGCATCATGAAGAGCATCCACAAGACTTGTATGGAGGCGGCAGAGCGTTTCGGGACACCTGGTAACTACGTCAATGGCGCCAACATCGGTGGTTTCCTCAAGGTTGCCGATGCGATGATGGACCAGGGAGCTGTCTAAGAAAGACAATTAGCGGCTTCTCCGGGTAGAATAGTAGCGGGGCGGGGAAAACCGCCCCGCTAATTGTTTTTGGGAGAAGCACTGTGCCTCAAATTGAACTGCCTACCACGGCGCCCTGGTCGCGATCGGAGCGATTCCAGGGATTCCAAGACTTGATGCGGCATCGCGTCCAGGACATCATCCTACTCGGAAGTCTCTATGATTCCTTCATTTTGTCCGAAGACGGCAAGCTCCATGAGCTGCTTTTGGACGAGTTCCTCGAGCTCGACCTGCACTACACTCCCGGACTGACCACCGTCTCCACAGGTGAAGAGGCGCTGGCCCTCGCCAAGCAGCAGAGTAGGTACAACCTCATCATCTCCTCGATGCACGTGGGGGATATGAGCATCCTCGATCTAGCTCGGAAACTGAGGGAGGAACAAATCGACATTCCGAGCGTTTTGCTCGCCTATGACAACCGCGATCTCACCGATTTCGTCAATAGACACGACGTATCGGATATCGAGAAGATTTTCCTGTGGCAGGGAGACGTCCGAATACTTCTAGCTATCGTGAAATTCATCGAGGACAAGATAAATGTGGTTCACGATACCGGCGAAGTGGGCGTTCAAGCGGTCATCGTTATCGAGGACAACATCCGTTTCTACTCCTCGTTTTTGCCGATGATCTATACCGAACTGATGAAGCACTCCCACGGTCTCCTACCGGAGGGGATCAATCTATCGCATAAATTGATGCGGATCCGAGCGCGGCCGAAAATTCTGCTTTGTAGCACTTATGAAGAAGCTTGGCATTACTTCAGCACTTATCCCGAGGAGATCGTCGGCATCATCTCAGACATTGAATTTCCCCGGGAGGGACTGCTGGACAAAGAGGCCGGCGTGGCTTTTGCCAAGGCAGTCCGGGATGTCCGCAACGATGTACCGATCATGCTTCAATCGAGCCACCCGCGAAACGAAAAACTCGCGCTCTCGGTGGGTGCTTCCTTTTTGCTGAAAGGATCACCAGTTTTATTGAATCAGCTGAGAAAATTCATGGTGGAGAATTTCGGCTTCGGTGACTTCGTTTTCCGAGGAGCGAAGAACATCGAGGTTGGACGTGCCCATGATCTCAAGAGCTTGGAACAACAGCTTCACATCATTCCGGATGAGAGCCTTTCCTATCACGCTGAACGGAACCACTTTTCTAACTGGCTAAAAATGCGGACCGAATTTGCGCTGGCGCACCGATTGCGTCCGCGTAAGATCTCGGACTACCCCACATTGGAGGGTTTGCGCCAGGACTTGATCCGGTCTCTGCATCAATACCGTCTCGAAAGGAATCGCGGCTTGGTGGCCGATTTCGACCGAAGTCATTTTGATGCGAGTACGAGTTTCTCTCGGATTGGAGGAGGATCCCTCGGAGGCAAAGCGAGAGGTCTCGCTTTTATCAATGCTCTTCTCAACGAATATGGAGTGGACCGGCAATTCCCCGGTGTCAACATCGCGGTCCCACATTCGGTCGTTATTGGCACAGAAGTCTTCGACCGATTCTTGGAAGACAACGATCTCCGAGATTTTGCAATTGGTTGTGACGACGACGATGAGATCCAAAGAGAATTCCTCGCCGCACCTTTTCCGGAAGACATCAAGAAGGACCTTGCATCCTTTCTGGAGGTGATTGATTATCCTCTAGCGGTTCGTTCATCCAGCCTACTCGAAGACTCGCAATATCAGCCCTTCGCGGGGATCTACGAGACTTTCATGCTCCCCAACAACCATCGTGAGCGGGAAGTGCGTCTTGCGCAGTTGATCGATGCCATTAAACGTGTCTATGCCTCCACTTTCTCCGAGCATGCAAAGGCTTATCTGAAGGCGACGCCTTATCGGCTGGAGGAAGAGAAGATGGCCGTCATACTGCAGAAGCTGGTGGGCTCGGTTCACAGTGACCGCTTCTACCCTGATTTTGCGGGAGTTGCACGTTCTTACAATTTCTACCCCACTGCTCCTGTGGAAAGTGAAGACGGTATTGCAGCCGTGGCTCTCGGACTCGGCAAAACGGTTTGCGACGGCGGGACCTGTATTCGATTTTGCCCAAAGTATCCCCGACATCTGGTTCAATTCTCATCCGTTAAAGACGTTCTGCAAAACTCTCAGAGGAGCTTCTATGCCTTGGAGCTCAAAGACGGCAACTTGAGTCTAGATGGGCATGGAGGGGCCGAGCTCGTCCAGTTGGGATTAGAAGCGGCGGAGGCGGACGGGACTCTGGCTGCGGTGGGAGCGACCTATTCTCCTGAAAACGATGCCGTCTACGATGGGATTTCAAGACCCGGTGTTCGCCTCGTCAATCTCGCGCCCGTCCTCAAGTACGACTTGTTCCCTTTGGCCGATGTGCTCAGGCAGCTTCTAACGATTGGTGAGCAGGGAACTCAAGGGCCGGTGGAGCTCGAGTTTGCCGTCAACTTGAGCGGAGCGGAAGGGAAGAAAGAGTTCGGATTTCTTCAAATCCGACCTCTTGCTTTGTCTCGGGAAGTCGAGGAATTGGAACTGGGAGATGTGGTAACTCCCCAGCTTTTTTGTCGGAGCTCAACGGTGTTGGGCCACGGGAAAATCAACGCCATCAAAGACATCGTTGTCGTCGATTACCATCGTTTCGAAAGGAGCCAAAGTCGTGACGTCGCTAATGCTGTGGCTGGGTTCAACACCGAATTGGTATCAGCAGGAGTTCCGTATTTGCTGGTGGGTGTAGGCCGCTGGGGCTCGAGCGACCCCTTTTTGGGAATTCCCGTGACGTGGGATCAAATCGCGGGGGTACGAGTGATCGTTGAAGCGGGTTTTCGTGACTTCCGCGTTTCTCCATCGCAGGGAACCCACTTTTTTCAAAACCTTACCTCATGTCGAGTTGGATACTTCACGGTCAATCCCGAGGTTGGTGAAGGATTCGTGGATTGGGAATGGCTCAACCGACAGGTCTCACGGACGGAGAACGGTTGTGTCCGTCATTTACGGTTCGATGAGCCCATCACCGTGAAAATGGATGGTAAGAAAAATCAAGGGATCATCTTCAAGCCGGGTCGCGGCGCGTAGGGCTTTGACGTCGTGACTGTCAAAGACCGCCTTGGCTCGGAGGAGACTTCTGCGGCTATGGGCGGGTAGTCGGGGCGACGAAATCGGGCAACGACGTCCCGTATCATTGCAACCGAACCCCACGAGACCCACCCTGCCAAAAGAGTCATGGCGGCCGCTTTCCCGATTCGGCCTCGATTTGCCAGGCGGTCGACAAGGCATCCATAAACGACGGCAGCGACAGGTAGGATGACGAGATCGTCCTTTGTGAATTGAAAAATGTGGGTATCTCCAAGTCCAGCTCGCAAGAAGTTCAAACCGAAAAATGTCGCGAGAGTGGCGATTAAGAGTGGGAACGTCAGTCGGTTGGGGAGATACTCCTTGAGAAACGGCATTCCAAGGAAAATAAGAAGTCCGAAGAAGGGACCATAGAAGAGATTCACTCGGTGAGCAGCCATTTTGAGGGCAGCCAAGGGCGTGAGATCGAGCGTGATCAGCGGTTCGGATGTCCCCGACGACGCGGTTGGACCAAGCAATCCTGGAGTCAACTCGGGGAGATATTGGACATAGAAAACGGAAATTGCGAAAAGCGCACCCACCAGCGCCCAAAGGGCAACTCGGATGGCTCGACCTTTGTCTTCGGGTTCTCCGCTGCGAATCAAGACCACCAGAGCAAATGTAGGTATGAACATACCAAGAACAAGAGCGCTTCCCGCATAGGAGAGTAGGGAAATGGCAACCATAGTTGCCAAACCTACGCCGGTCCAAAAGCGGTTCATCCTTGGGAAAAAGAAGATGAGGTAGAGCGCTACCAGAGTGTCCCAAAAGTGGCCGAACATGGCGGCATACGAGGCCACGGTTAAACGAAATGCGATGACAGGGGCCGTGGCATGGAACCAAGTGGCTGCCGCCGCGGCCCTAGATGACGCACCCAAACGGTACATCATTGCAAAAACCACCAAGCCCTCGATGCCGATCAGACAAGCGGGTACCAACTTCATCCAATCATCGACGGGAAGTTGAAGAAGACTCAGAAGATATACCGTGAGGTACAGCAACGGCGGATAAGGAAACGCCAGCCATTTCTCGCCAACGAGCTGCAATCCGAGAAGATGTCGGTGCTGGTTTGCGATGTGGTCGGAAAGAAATCCACCCAAGCCTTCGGTCCATATCAAGGAGACGAACTTCGCGTGCGTTCGGACATCCGGGTAATAAAACTCGGAATGAAAAAGGCCCATGAGTCGAATCGAGGTCCCTACGTAGAATGCGAGCATGGCCCATCGGGCTTCGGGGCGTGAAAAAACAGAGTTGGCGTTCCCTCGACGAATGTGAAAAAAGGCCAGTACGAGCAATGCCGCGACGTGGAATCTAATCCCGAGCGAATTTGCTGCATGGAGTGGCGCGAGTTTGTGAAAGGAAATCCAAACGGCCAAAACCGCCGTCGCACCTAGGCCCATGCAAAACGAGAGTCGACCGGAAAATCCCGTGAGCCGAGCGAAGATATACAATCCGGCAACGATGCCAAGAAGAAAAAGGAGAGGTCGAAGCGTGGGGAGAACGCGCCCTTGCGGGCGGATCTGTAGCCAATCCAAAGCAAGCCCGAGCGGTCTGGGATCGACGGAATGAGCCAAGAATACAATCTCGAGGGGTTCATGAGGTGCAGGATTGGACTCGAGACTGATTGTACGGACTGTGAAGTCTTGCTGGGGGACTTCGAAGTGATCCACTTGGGTGGAGCCGATGAATACGCGGATTTCTGCTGGAAGCTCCATGTGGCGTTTGTATCGGAATACGATATCGATCGGTGCCTCATCTAAAACAAAAGGCAAGCTGACACGGCCCCGCTTTTGAGACCAGTGGATGAATGTGGGCTCGTCGATCTCGAAGTCTTCGCGAAAGCCGGAGACGTAAGAAGAGTCGTTAGGGCCAAAGGACAAAAAGATATCTCCCGGAGCTTGGTAGGAGATCAATAAAACAACGGAAGCGAGTAGGAGGAGCCCGAGGAACCCGATGGCCTCCGACTTCATGGGGCGGGAGAGCTCTTATCCGGCGTCGATGAGTGTGCCGGTGTTTCAATGTCAAGGCTGGCCATGTAGTAATCACAAATACCGCTGCGGAATATCTGCTCATCCTTGAGTTGTAGATGCGGAACGAGGAGACGTCGGTAGCCTTCGGCAGGACGGATGAAATGGCCGTTCTCCACCCAGTGTAGGAGTCGGCCTATCAGATTCAACTTGGACTCGGTGGGGATGTCCTCGATTACCAGTAGGCGTCCGCCGGGCTTCAATACGCGTGACAGGCCGCCGATTACCGCTTCAGCATCTTCGTCGCTCAAATGGTGCAGAAGGCCGAAAACGAGAGCTTCATCGAAACTGCCCCCCTCGAACTCCAGATTCCGCACATCCATCACCTGGAAGGAGCCGCGGTAGTGGCGTTTGGCGTAGTTGATGTACCGGTGGTTGATGTCGACCCCAAAATAGCCCTCTGGATCAAAAAGAACGGAGAACGCCCCCGGCCCACATGCGACGTCCAGGACCTTGTGACCCGGTTTCATGGATAGTTGTTCTCTAATGGTCCGGTGGATGGCCTTGAAGTTGTCCTCCAATATCCCTCGGGCGAAGAGAAACAAGCCTGGACGATCCGAAAGCTTCTCAATAATGGAATGTAGCATTTTTTTCAAATGGTGTTCGACTGAAGGGTAGATCCGACGGAGCCGCGTGATTTCGCGGCACTGGGCTCGTTACCCCTTTTAAAATGAGGATTTTACCCGAAATCGACCGAGAGCGGAAGCCTTTCTCTACACTGCCTTGAGCGCCTCCTCCAGGTCGGCGACTAAATCTTCCGGGTGCTCCACGCCAACGGACAGCCGTACCAACGCGGGTGTGATACCCATCGACAATTGATCCTCGGGTGTGACGTCGGCATGGGTCATGGTGGCGGGATGCTCGGCCAGTGATTCTGTACCGCCCAAGCTGACGGCCAGTTTGACGAGCTGTAGATTGTCGAGAAGTCTGAAAGCTTCGGCCTCTCCACCGACGATCTCGAAGGAAACAATGGACCCCGGTCCGATGCACTGCTTGCGATAAAGACCGTACTGAGGATGGTTTTCGCGGATGTGCCCCAGATAGCTGACACTTTGAACTTTGGGGTGATCATCAAGAAAGTCCGCAACATAACGCGCGTTCTTCATCTGATTCGTCATTCGCAGCTTTAGGGTCTCCAAGCTCCTCATGAGCATCCACCCGGTCCAAGGACTGCTCATGGTTCCCAAGAAGGTTCGCAAGGCCCGGACGCGGTTTAGGAGGCTCAACGGCCCTAGGCAGGCTCCGGCAATCACGTCGCTGTGACCGCCGATAAACTTCGTTGCGGAGTAAATAACCAGGTCGGCTCCGTGTCTCAAGGGCTGCTGCCACACCGGTCCCAGAAACGTGTTGTCCACGATCACAGTCGCCGCCTTATCTTTGGGTGCGTGCTCTTTGGCGACTCGAGCGCAGGCTTCGATGTCGACTAGATCGTTCGTGGGATTGGCAGGAGTCTCGATCAAGACGGCAGCCAGCCGTCTGGATGCCTTTTTGCGCTTGATAGCCGCATTCATGGCATCCTCGCCTTCACCTGCGCGGAAGCCAACGGTTTCGATGTTGAATTCGGGCAATATGTGTCGAAGGAGGTATTCGGTACCTCCATAGAGAGGATCGCTGTGAAGAATAACGTCGCCGGGACGAGCCAGCGCGAACAACGTCGTGGCGATGGCGGCCATGCCGCTTTGAAAGACCGTGCAGGCTTCTGCTTCGTCCCACAAGGCCAATCGGTCTTCGAGAATCTCGAGGTCGGGATTGTTGAGTCGGCTGTAGATGAGCCCCAATTCCTCCGTGGGCTCCTTCTCTCTCAATCCGTAGGCCAGTTCGAAGAAAGATTTACCTTCTTCAGCCGTTCGGAAAACGAAGGTCGACGTCTGAAAAATCGGTGATTTGATGGCTCCTTCCGAAAGGAAGGGGTCATACCCGTAGCTCATCATCAGAGACTCGGGGTGGAGTTTCTTTTTACCAATGTGTTTCTGTTTTTTCACCACGTCGCCTCCTCTTGATTCAGAGAGCTTGACGCTCGGGGGAGCGGGATGAGGGTTCGTCTACCAACCTGGATGTCGATCTACTATCCACGTTTCCTATTCTTGATATGAGGTTGCTAGAATAATGGAACGAAAGACCCGACTGTCATCGCTGACCTTGTTCTAGAGTATCATCCAATCCCGGTGTCCCCAAGATAACCTTTCGCGTGGCCATAATGTTTTTTTTGAGAAACCATCATTCTTCAACCGATAAGGGGAATGGGCAAGCGAGTTAGGCGGATAGGACGGTCTGGAACGTCTGGTTCAGGCAGTGTCCGCGGCGGGAAGGGAGTCACTCGATGGGTCCTCAGAGGCCGAAAGAACATCCGTTCTATAGATTCGGATGACGGAAAGCATGAGCGAGAGAATGACCGGACCAACCAAGAATCCAACGACGCCGAAGGAGAGAATACCGCCCAATATGGCGAAGAACGCCAACAGCGGATGTATTTGGGCGGTCTCACGTAAGAGGATGGGCTTGATGATATTGTCAGAGGTGCTGATGACCAAGGTGCCATAAATCAGAAGACCGATGCCCTGCCATAGAGGGGCCGTAA
>JAUVQL010000216.1 GCA_030598165.1 Acidobacteriota bacterium
CCCTCGAGCCTGCTCCGGCGACATGTAGGAGACGGTTCCAAGGATCTTCCCGTCCGATGTTTCGTCACGCAGAGCGGTTGTTTCCTCCGTGTCGTCCGCAGACAGAGGTTCCACTAACTTAGTACCCGGATTCATAATTACGATGACGTATTTTAGACTTGCTATGACAGGCGGATTCAGGCATCATTTTCCTCACAGGAGGAAAGAATGCCAAGAGAATCGCCTTTCATTATCACTTTGACGGCAGAGGAGCGGAGAATCTTAGAGCAAACGGTCCGTAAATATACGTCATCGTATATCGATGTGATCCGAGCTAAAATCATCCTCTATGCCGCTGAGGGCCTTTCCAACCTGGAGATCGGTGAACGTCTAGAAACTCCACGACAAATTGTCAGCAAGTGGCGAAAGCGCTTCTTCGAACATAGGTTGGTGGGGCTCGATGAACAGACCCGCCGGGGTCGGCCCGGCCTGTTTTCCCCCCTCCGTGGTGGTCGCCGTAAAGGCCGTCGCTTGTGAGTTGCCCCATGAAACTGGACTGCCGCTCTCACGCTTCAGCACAGCAGATATCAAACGCGAAGTCATCCGGCGTGGGATTGTGGCCACCATTGGGGAAACGACTCTGTGGCGTTGGTTGAGCGAGGATGCCATTCGACCGTGGACGCATCGCAGCTGGATCTTCCCGCGGGACCCGGCTTTCGCCGAAAAGGCGGGCCGAATCCTCGACCTCTACCAACGCCGTTGGAACCGCAAACCACTTTCTCAGAACGACTTCGTCATCAGTGCCGACGAGAAGCCCCGCATCCAAGCCCGCCGACGGAAACACCCTAGCACGCCCCCAGCGCCAGGACGACCCATGCGCATCGAACACGAGTACTACCGCGAAGGCGCCTGGACCTACATCGCGGCCTGGGATGTTCACCGCGCCAAAGTCTTCGGCACCTGCGTGCCGAAGTCCGGCATTGCACCCTTTGACCGCTTGGTGGGCGAGGTCATGAACCAGGAGCCTTACCGAAGTGCAAGACGCGTTTTCTGGATCGTCGACAATGGCTCCATTCACCGAGGGCAACGCTGCATCGAGCGGTTTCGACAACAGTGGCCCAACACCAGGGTCGTTCACACACCCATTCACGCTAGTTGGCTCAACCAGGTCGAGATCTATTTCTCTATCCTTCAACGCAAGGTCCTTACGCCAAACGATTTCTACTCCCTCGAGGAAGTCCCACAACGTCTCGCCGACTTCGAACGCTACTATCAAGAGAGCGCTCGCCCCTTTCAGTGGAAATTCACCCGCAAGGATCTCTCTAAGCTGTTAACCAGGCTTGGCAAGCACGAAAGCGCTTTGAAATCTGCTGCCTAGTCGAAAGAAAATACGTCACCGAACTTTCGGTCTAGAGTACTAAGGAACAACAGCTCAATGAACGTTGGGCACGGATCCAACGATCCATTGCCTTGGAGCGGCCGGACCGGATTCCCGTCGTGCTCGAATACGCTGGCTTTGCGGCCCATGTGACAGATACCCCGATGGCCGAGTTCCTAAGCTCGTCCACCAAGGCACTGGAGACCATGCTACAGGCGTATCAAACCATCGGCGAAGGTGACGCCATCAACTACGGCACGTTCTGGCCTTACGGGCTCTGTTACGACTTCATGGCTAGGGTGTTGGTTCCGGGCATTGACTTACCGGACGACGCTATGTGGCAGGTCCACGAGATGGAGCTCATGAAACGCGAGGATTACGACGACATCCTGAACATTGGGTGGCCCGAGTTCTTCGAAAGATTCATAAACGAGCGGCTCCTCCTGGATGTGCCGGAAGAACGGCTTCCACCTCAGTGGAAGAGCCTGGATGTCCGAGGTACGTGGTCGGAGCTGGGTGTGCCGGTCCTCAGTGGCGGAGACGTCACGACACCGATCGAGCTCCTCTGCGGTGCCCGATCCCTCGAGCCCTTTTGCTTCGATCTCATCGAGATGCCGGACAAGGTGGAAACCGTCATGGAGTCGATGGTACCTCACCTTGCGGCGCAAACTCTGAGTCAAGCCAAGAACCGCGGCTATCCGGCCGTTTGGGTCGGCGGTTGGCGTGGCGCTCCGTCGCTTCTTTCCCCTGACATGTGGAACCGGTTCGTTTGGCCCTTTTTCAGGCAACTAGTCCAAGAAGTCGTCGACTCCGGCTTGATCGCCATTCTGCATTTGGATTCAGACTGGACCCGGGAGTTGAATCGCTTCAGAGAGCTGCCGAAGGGAACATGTGTTATGTCCCTCGACGGAGAAACGGACATTTTTCGCGCCAAGGAGATCCTTGGCGATCATATGTGCTTGATGGGAGATGTTCCTGCGACCATGCTCTTCATGGCCTCGCCAGACGAAGTCTATGAGTATTGCACGCGTCTCACGCGTGAGCTCGGCCCGACTGGATTCATACTGCAGTCAGGGTGTGACGTCCCAACGAATGCGAAGCTGGAAAATGTCCGCGCCATGATCAACGCCGCTCTAGATTCCAGGACGTAGTGGCTTTCTCGTTGCGTCAAAAGCCCACGGATCAGATCCCGATGGCGGAGAGGTCCAGGTGGCCGTCTTTTGCAGGTGGACACCAGAAGTAATTGCCCGTCAAGGGTCGTGTGAATGTGAAGAGGGCGTCGGTGATGCCGTCCTCCTTACCCACCATACGGTTGAGGAGAGCCTCGAAAGCATCGAAGGAATTGCCAAAGGCAACGAAAACCAGACCCTCTCCCGTAGCATCTGCCCAAGGCATCGAACGACGCAAAACAAAGGCTTCTGGGTCGAAGCTCTCCTGAGCCGTTCTTTTCACATGAGCTGACTCCGGTGCCTCTTCGATTTCCTCGTTGTCACTGTGGCGCCGGCCGAACACATGGTCCTGGTCCGTTTGTGTCCCCGACTGGAACCGGTCCAGATCGTGCTCCCAAAGCTGTACCGCCACAAAGCTCGAACCGTCTATTCCCTTCCCTCGGTCGGATACGAACGCCACTTCGATGGCCTTTTCGTCAGTGGGATTTTCCGTACCATCTTCATATCCGGTGAGGTCACGGCCGCCGTCAAAGTAAAAGCCGTCTACCGTGGCGTCCACGACGAAGCTATCCTCGAGGCCTTTGACGATACCCCGGCTCGTATGAACGAGAGCTCCCGGGTCCTCCCCGCGAAGCCAGATCCAAAGCGCCGCAGGCGTCGAAGGTACGGTCACACCCTTTCCTACCAGCGAAGGAAACTCGCGAAGGCCGGGCACATCCTTCCCGAATTTCGAGACCAAAGCCTGTCCGAGACCCACGACGATGTCCTCTTCGATTTTGTGCTCCGCCAACCGCGTAAGCGCTGCTTTCGGATCGGCACCGGGGCGCAACTGAAAGTATAGATATCGGGCGACTTTGGGAACCGGGGCTACGATCCCGGA
>JAUVQL010000007.1 GCA_030598165.1 Acidobacteriota bacterium
CCTCCCGGACCATCGGCACTCACGTAGGAATCGAGTGCTTCCAGCTCTTGCGATAGGTCTTCCACCATACGATGGAGAAGATGCCGTATAGAGAGAATGCCTAGGACCTTGCATTGGTCATCGACAATGGGCAGATGACGAAAGTGATGGGTGTCCATGATCGACAAGGCCTCACTAGGATTCGTATCCCGGTGTGCGACCTCCACCTGTGAGCTCATCACTTCGCCTACTTTCGTCTTATCGGCGGGCAGGCATTTCGCCGCCACACGCTTCATGACATCACGTTCGGTGAAGATCCCTTTTATTTCTCCGTCGTCATCGACAACAACGACTGCGCCGACCCCAACGTCGACCATCATGAAGACCGCCTCCTGCACGGTGCCATCTGGCGACACGGTAGGTGCTGGAACACGGGCCAACTTGAGTATATTCATCTACTATCCTCCACATCCAGGGTCGCAGAATATCAGAGGTCGTTTGGCGGAGCAAGACTCAGCCACCGTTGTGGCATTGAGGCATTTCACACACTTCAGGGCTTTTTTTCTTGTGACTAACAACATTTCCTTCCATGAGAGTTGGTTAGCCGGAAGTGCTGCTTCGTAAGTGCCAGTTCGGTCCACATTTTGGAGGTTTGGAAAGACGTTTAGTCAGGCTGTTGGATGTCTGAGCGTGGCATGCCACTTGCTACGCCTAGCTTTTGATGCGGAAGCGACGCTCCACGGTTCGGTTACTGGTTACCCTCGGTGAAGCATTTGACCTATGTCAACGATCGGGGTTTTCGCCTATGACCATCCCATTCCGAGTCCCTTCTGTTCATTGAGATGCCAGGAGAATCCACGATGGAAGACATTAGAGTTCTTCTTGTAGACGATGAGCAGGAGTTAATCGATGTTCTCTCCGCCCGCCTAGAGACCCGGGGATTCCAAGTAGATACAGCTATGAGCGGCGACGAAGCCCTCATCAGGCTGCAGGACAAAGATTACGACGTAGTCATATTGGACGTCTTCATGCCCGGCAAGGACGGAATTCAAACCTTGAAGGAGATGAGGGCGCTCAAACCCCTCACAGAAGTCATAATGCTCTCGGGGAACGCCACTCTGGAAACGGCTATCGAGGGGATGCAGTACGGTGCCTTTGATTTCCTCGTCAAACCGGCGGACATGGCGGACCTCGTCGAGAAGCTCAACAAAGGCCTCGCCCGCAAGGCTGAGCACGAAGAGCGTATCCGCAAGGCTGGATTTATAAAGGAGCAAATGCTCGGTCCCGCCGACGTCCCAGCGGTTGAGGCAACCTATGAGACAACCGGATTGTCCGAGGATCTGCCGGACGACACCGGACGACTCCTGGTGATAGGCAGGGAAAGTGATTTTTCACAGGAGCTCATCCAATATGCATTGGAGATATCCCATCGGATGTCTTATGCGATCCTCGCCATGAACGTAGCCGGTTTCAACAACGAGTCTTTCAAGCAGTTCCCCAAAGCGCGGGAAAGAGTTTGTCAAGAGTTCCAAGAGATTTCCGAGAAAAATGCTTCGCTGTTCAAGCGGGCCGCCAGAAAAAAGGCAATCCCTTTCGCCCATACTGTCAAACTCAATGAACAGGACGAGGCGATAGACGAAGTGATCAAAGAAACAGGCTACATCGACTATGTAGTCTCCGAAGCCGATGAAGGACCGAACAAGGGAGAGATCGTGGCCTACTGCCCCATGTAAGAAGTGGCCAGTTCGTAGGCCAGGCTGTGCCTGGCAATTTCGGTCCACTGGCCAAAACAGAGGCCAGTAATCAGTAATGAGTGACCAGTAAAGGGTAGAAGCCAATGGATGTCTATTTCTATTTGAAGTTGCTCTTGATCTTCTTTGTCTTCTTTCTTTGTTACTGGTTTCGTGCCGAGAACCAAAAAAAGACGAAGGATTGAATGCCGGACCACGAGACGTTCCGGCTCAAAGATCTCTGCGGCCTCTCTGATATAGGTAAATGTGATGACCCCTGAAATGACACTGACGATGCTCGTCCTGGCGTTCGCCGTCTGGATGTTCGTCTCAGAATGGGTGCGCGTCGACGTAGTCGGGATCATCATGATGGTCATGCTTCCCCTCTTAGGATTGATCTCTCCAAGGGAAGCCTTTGTTGGCCTGAGCAGTAATGCCGTCGTTTCAATCATTGCCGTCATCATCATCGGCGCAGGGCTGGACAAGACAGGCGTCATGAATCAAGTGGCTCGCCCGATCATCCGACTTGCCGGCAAGAGTGAGACCCGGATCATGGTGTTGATCTCCGGTACCGTCGGAGTCATTTCCAGCATGATGCAAAACATAGGGGCGGCGGCGCTATTCCTGCCTGCGGCCCTGCGTATTTCGAAGCGGGTCGGCGTGCCGGTCTCCCGGATTCTCATGCCCATGGGCTTCTGCGCCATCATTGGTGGCACCTTGACTCTGGTTGGCGCGAGTCCGACGATTCTCCTCAATGATCTGTTGGTATTGGAAGGCCAACGACTCGAGCCTTTTGGGTTGTTCACTCAGACACCGATCGGTATATGTCTCCTCACCTCCGCCCTCCTCTACTTTGCACTCTTTGGGCGCTTCGTCCTCCCTACCAGTGGAGGAGAGGCAGATAAAGGAGTCACTGCCGCTTTGTTGGAAGAATACCGAGCCCTTGAAATGACGTGGGAGGTCCACGTACCCAAGACCTACTCCGGCGACAAGACACTCGGCCAGCTCGCTCTCCAAAACAAGTTTCTCGTGACGATCGTAGCCATTCATCACGCAGCTCAAAGAAAGGAAAACCTGGTCCCACGGAGCACAGACATCGTAGCATCCAACGACGACCTTGCTGTGGTGGGTAGAGAGCGCAACATCCGTGCACTCGCCAAAGAGCTCGGCTGGGAGCTCAAAGAGGGACTGGATGTCTTCGCGGAGACCCTGTCGCGCACCAACGCGGGTATGGCGGAGACCATCGTTTCCCCCCGTTCAGAGGTGATCGGCAAGACTATGAGCGAATCCAACCTCAAGGGTCGTTACCAACTCAATCCCATTGCACTCGTTCGCAGTAGAAAGGCCTTCTATAGCGGTCACACACACATCCCCCTTCAAATGGGCGACGCTATTTTGATGCAGGGACTGTGGGAGAAGTTCCACCGGCTGAAGAACCTGCCCCAGCCGCGGCTACTGACGTTCTCGACGCCCTTGGAAGGGGAGATCATGCGTCCCCAGAAGGCCAAATTGGCCGTCTTCTGGTTGGCGGTGGCGCTCGCTCAAATCATCTTCTTCAAAGTCACGCTCTCCGTGGCATTGATGTCCGGTGCCTTAGGCATGATCATCACTGGCGTACTTTCCATCGACGAGGCCTACCGGTCCGTCGACTGGATGACCGTTTTTCTACTGGCAGGACTGATACCGCTAGGGTTCGCTTTCGAGAAAACCGGCACCGCGGCATTCATCGCCACTGGTGTTCTCAAACTCATCGGCGAGGTCACGCCCATCGTACTCCTGGCCGTTGTTGGGATCATGACGTCGTTCTTTACATTGGTGATTTCCAACGTTGGGGCAACCGTTCTTTTGGTGCCCCTGTGCATGAACATGGCCGTAATGGCGGGCGCCGACCCGCGCATGGCAGCGCTGGTCGTTGGACTGTCCGCCTCCAACACGTTCATCTTGCCGACACATCAAGTCAACGCGCTCATCATGAGACCGGGCAGCTACCGCACGGTGGACTACACCAGAGCCGGTGCCATCATGACCGTGATATTCTTGGCAGTGGAGCTCACCGTCATTTACTTCTTTTATGGAGTGAGCTAAGGAACCCGCTAGTGGATGACAGATCATTGCAATCAGAAACAAGGATCTCAAAGTGGCCATCGTAACGTTATTCAGCGGAACCTATTGCCACGGCGAAGAAATTGTTGAAGCCGTTGCAGAGCAGCTCGGATATGATCAAATTGCCGACGAGGTCATCGAAGAGACTATCAAGCGTTTCGACATCTCCGAAGAAAACCTGCATCGGACTATTTCCGGGCCGCCGTTTTTCTGGAACAATTTCACCCATGAACGGGAGAAAAACCTAGCCTGTTTGAAGGTTGTTCTTGCCGAGCTCATCCAGGACGACGACAAGTTGATTTACGGTTTCCTGAGCCATCTCGTCCCCTCGGACATTTCGCACGCGCTCCGGGTCTGTATCATCGCCAACTTCCCTTACCGCATCGAACGGGCGATGGAAGAGACCGGAAAATCCGAGAAGGAGGTTACGAAGCTTCTTCGCAAGAATTACGAAGAGCGCCTGCAATGGACCCAATTTCTCTTCGACAAGGCACCCTATGACGAGAGCCTCTACGATCTAGTCGTCCCCATGCAAGAGACGACTGTCGAAGAGGCCACCAAGCTCATTGGTGATACCGCCAAAAGCGAGCCACTTCAAACCACTGCGCTATCGAAACTTGCAGCTCGTGACTTTTCTTTGGCCGCTCGAGTCAACCTTGAACTCATCAAAGCCAATCACGACGTCGGCGTCATCGCCACGCACGGCGAAGTGACCATCTCTATCAATCACCACATCATGCGAATGAAGCAGCACCAGGAAGAGCTGAAGAAAATCGCGTCGCAAGTCCCTGGTGTCAGCGACGTCAAAACCGAACTAGGGCCAAAATACCGTGCACCTGCGATTAATCCCATGGCAAATGTAGCATTACCACCGAAGATCCTCCTCGTGGACGACGAAAAAGAATTCGTCCAGACTCTCTCAGAACGACTCCAAACACGCCAACTTCCTGCCTCGGTCGTGTATGACGGGCAGCAGGCTCTGGACTACCTGGAAAAAGACGTACCCGACGTCATGGTCCTGGACCTGATGATGCCGGGGATAGGCGGAATCGAGCTCCTACGGCGTCTCAAGCGGACGCACCCCAACATCGAAGTCATCATATTGACCGGCCATGGTTCCGAGAACGAACAACAGCTGGCTGCGGATCTCGGTGCGTTTGCCTATCTGCAGAAACCTGTCAACATCGACGTGCTCGCCGAAGTCATGAGAGAAGCCTACAAAAAAGTCAACGAGGCCGCCGCGGAAATCCAAAAAGACGAATCCGACTAAGCGGATGAAGGACGAAAAAGCCGTTTCTCGATGGCACATTTCCGAAGAAGGACTGAGGAAAGAGGTGCCGATCGAAGACCTCGAGATCAAACCGCCCCTTCGTGCGGAAGAAACCGACACCTTCAAATCGCGTTACGGTGGCCTTTGGCGCTTATCAGTCGTCGTTACATCTCTTGTCGCCATTTTGCCCCTCGTCATCATGACGGTCATCAATTTCCTGCATGACCGCGAGGCCAATCGCACAGAGAGCCTCCTCGCCGTCAGCCGGATCCTGACCTCGACCACACGCAGTTTGGAGTTCGTGCTAGAGGAAAGGCGTGATGCTCTCTCACTGATATTGAGCGAGCGCACTTACTCGTTGCTTGCCGATAAGCTTGGACCCACGCTTGAAAATCTCCAGGCGGCCTTGGGGGGATTTGTCGATCTTGGATTAATCGACTCCAACGGCAACCAAACCACCTATGTCGGGCCCTACGATCTCAAGGAAAAAAACTACCAGGGCCAAGACTGGTTTCACGAAGTCCTTCTTCGCGGCGTCTACATTAGTGACGTGTTCATGGGTTACAGGAACTTCCCTCATTTCGTCATTGCTTTCCGAGATCAGAAAGAAAACGGAGATTTCTATATCTTGCGAGCGACCATCGACATGGAGCTCATCAACAGCCGCATCAATACCCTCGATATGGATGCCGACACCGACGCTTTCATCATCAACCATCACGGCACGCTTCAAACCGCTTCGAAATTTTACGGCGATATTTTAGAAAAGGTCACCGTCGCCGTCCCTCCTTCGACACATGATCCCGAAAACGTCGAGGAGCGCTGGGAAGACAGTACCTGGGTCATGCAAGGCACGGCCTACATCAAGGATACTCCTTTCATTGTTATGGCCATCAAGAAGCAGACCAACCCGCTACGGGCTTCGCTCCGCAAAGACTCGGTCATCATTTGGTTCCTCGTCGCAAGTATCGCATTGATCCTGGCCGTGGTAGTGATCAGCTCGAATCGAATGGTCGCGAGTTTGAGAGAAGCTGACCTGCGCCGTGCAAAAGCACTCCATGACCTCGAGTACACGAACAAACTAGCTACCATCGGACGGATGGCGGCTAGCGTCGCTCATGAGATCAACAACCCTTTAGCCATCATCAATGAAGACGCGGGTCTTTTGAAGGACATGGCGACCTTTACCGAGAATTATCCCAACAAGGAAAAGACATTGAATCTCGTCGCCTCCATCCACAAGTCAGTGGATAGATGCAGCAACGTGACTCATCGTCTCCTGGGTTTTGCCAAGCGAATGGAAGTGCACAAAGAGCCCATTGCGCTCGACAAGCTACTAGAAGAAGTCGTGGGCTTCCAGAGAACCGAGATAGTACATCGAAACATCAAGATCGAGTATCATTTTCCAGATGTTGCACCGCCCATCGAGAGCGATCGAGGAAAGCTCCAACAAGTCTTTCTCAACATCATCGGCAACGCCTTGGCAGCCGTCGAAGATGCTGGGCTGATCGAGATACGTCTGGTGCATATCGACGCCCAACACCTCGCCGTCGTCATTACCGACAACGGTACGGGCATCTCCGGGACCGATCTAAAGAACATCTTCGAGCCCTTTTATTCGACAAAGGGAGAGTTTGGCACCGGCTTGGGTTTGTCCATAACGCGAGACATCGTCAATAAGCTAGGTGGCACTATAGACGTCCATAGTAAACTGGGAAGAGGAACAAGTTTCATCGTCACCCTTCCCATCAAAACGAATGTTCAAAGGAGCTAACGGTGGGCGTGAGCGAATTGCGAGTTCTGCTCGTTGACGACGAGGAAGAGTTAGTCTCCGCGCTGGTCGAACGACTCGACTACCGTGGTATCGAAGCCAAATATGCCCTGAACGGTCCGCAAGCCATTGAAATGATTCAAGAGGAGAGCTTCGATGTCGTCGTCCTGGATCTAAAACTACCGGGGATGAGTGGCGTGGAAGTCCACAACATTTTAAAGAAAGAGCACCCGGACCTGCCGGTTGTCTTAATCACGGGTCATGGCGCCCCGGCAGATCAAATTCAAGAGAGGTCGGGCGAGCACTACGATTTCCTCGAAAAGCCAATAGGTCTGGCAGTCCTCATCGAGAAAATCAAGGAGGTCGCTCGGAAACCGTGAGCTCAGACATGGATCGGGGACGAGACACCAAAGAAAAAGAGCTGGCGTTTTTCGGCGCCGTGACTGCTTCCATATCGCACGAACTCAACAACGCCATTGCGATCATCGAACAAACGGCCGGCCTTCTGGAAGACCTCACCATGGCAAACGGCGGAGGGCGTTCCGTTCCTAACGAGCAACTCCAGAAAATTGCCGGGCGCATCGCGAACCAAACCAAGAGAGGGGCAACCATCGTCCGGAGGCTCAACGCGTTCGCTCACAGCATCGATGACGACGACAAAGAGCTCGAGCTCAACGCATTGATCCAGACGGTCATTGCTCTAGCCCATCGCGTCGCGGACCGCAAGCGTGTCGTACTCGAGGCTGGTCTTACTGCACACCCGGTAACTATTAGAAACAGTGTATTCCGCGTTCAGCAGGCCGTCTTCCTGTCCATTCAGAGAGCCGTTGCCGCTACACCTGAAGGGGAGACGATCGTTTTGTCGACGGGAGCGAAAGACACATCGGCTTGGATATTCGTAGAAGCGAAGATCCCGGACGGTTCTCCTCCGATGGGCGGGACCGACCTCGAGTTGCTGATGGACCAAATCGGCGGGATGGTCGAGTCAAAGACCAGCGAAAATACACTCTCGATTAGGCTGGTTTTTCCTACCTAAGAATTGCCCGGCACAGCCGGGCCTACGGACGACTTTTGCACTACTTCCAGTAGAGGGCAGTGCGCTTCTTCAGAGCCTACATGTGCCTCGGCATGAATACTCTCGACGGCAACGGATTGCGTTGGATAAATATGCTCCTCGCCAATGAGCTCCCATAAGTGATTAGGGTCGCAATGACTCTAGAGGACAGTTCTCTTCAACCGAGCCCGAATGTGCCTTGTCGTAGATGTGGCGTACGGCCAGGATCTGTGTGGGATAGATGTTGCTGTCACCGATAGTTTCACAGACACCTCGTTCTTTGAGGACATCGAGAACATCGTCCGCCCAGCCGGAAAAGGCCACCTCGTAACCCGAGTCCCGAAGCCACCTCACCATCTTCCCAAGCTTCCCAACGCCGAGAGCATCGATCTGGTGGATGCGGTGCGCCGCAAAGAGCACAAACTTGAGGTCCGGCATGCTTGCCACACATTCCTCGACTTTCTTGAGTAGGTACTCTGAACCGGACGAGTCGAGGGAACCGTCGAATCGAAGCGCCGCAATGTGCCGACACCTATCGAGCTCCCATCTTTCGGCGTCTCGAAGCGAGCCGTCTGAGTGAAGAGACAGCTCGGCTACGTAAGGCCGGAGCGACCGAAGGGGACAGTCTGTTTCGCTCGATTTGGCGTGTGCGTCGACATAGATGTGCCGGACAGCTAGCACTTGCGTGGGGTGGATGTTGCCCTCTCCGATGAGCTCGTAAAGATGAAATCTCTTCAGGACGTCGAGCACACTGTCCGAAAAACCGCTGAAGCAAATTTCGAGGCCGGAGCTCCGCAATCGACCAGTGAGCCTCGCGAGAGTCTCCGCTCCGTGGGGATCGATCTGATGGATACCGTGAGCCGCAATGAGAATGTGCTTCAAGTCGGGCATCTTCAAAATCAGCTCGTTGACTTTCGCCTCCAAGTACTTCGAGCTGGCCAAATCGAGCGAGCCATCGAATCGAATAGCGGCAATGTGCCGGCAACGACGGAGTCCGTACCGCTTGGTATCTCGTAAAGATCCATCCGTGTGGAGCGAAAGGTCGACAACCCGCGGTCTCATCGGCTGCAGCGGGCATTCGGTCTCCGTCGAGTTCACGTGAGCCTTGGCATAGATGGCAGCCACGGCCATCGCCTGCGTCGGAAACATGTTCTGCTCGCCGATGCGCGCCTGCAAACCCGTCCGCATCAGAACATCCTGAACTTCTTCCTTGAGTCCACTAAAGGAAACCTCGTAGCCCGCTTCCCTCAACCGCTCCACGAGGAGACGCAGCATGTCTTCACCGGAGGCGTCGATCTCGTTGATACCGTGGGCGGCGATGAGCACATGCCTGAGCTCCGGCATATCTGCAACGAGCTCCAGGACTTTGTCTTCGAGATAGCTCGTGTTGGCGAAGTTGAGTGGGCCGTCGAAACGGATGGCGGCGATGTGCTTGCATCTTCGGAGCTGATACCGGCCCGCATCCCGAAGCGAACCGTCTGGATGAAGACTCAGTTCCGGCACCGGCGGCTTCATGGTTCGATAAAGGTAGGCGCCCAACGACAAAACGACACCGAGCGCGATACCCCACTCCAGGTGGGGTGCAAACAGGAGAGTCGCCACGAAGCTGGCAACGCCGGTGAAACCGTCGAACGGTTGAGCCTTCCAGGCGTGAACGAAACCGTCCACATTGAGTAGGCCAATCACTGCCATCATGATGATGGCCGCAAGAACAGCTTGTGGAAGATTGAAGAGTAGGGGTGTGAAAAAAAGCAGGACGATGACGACCACGCAGGAAGAGAAAACGTTCGACAGTCCCGTCTGGGCACCCGCCTGCAAATTGACGGCAGAGCGGGAAAAGGACCCGCTGACGGCATAGCTCTGACCCATGCATCCGACAATGTTGGCCAGCCCTTGTCCGATGAGCTCCTGATCCGGATCCAGCCGTTGATGGGTGCGAGCCGCCATGGCCTTTGCAATGGAAATCGCTTCCATGAATCCAAGAATGGAGATGATGACGGCCGCGATGAAGAGCCTGGAAGCGGTCTGAAAATCCACCTCGGGGAGGGCCAACTTCGGAAGCCCCTGGGGAATAGTCCCCACCACGGCACCGCCACCCGCTATGGTGAGTGCTTCTTCGTCGAGCCGGGTGTTACCTACTCTCATGCGCCAGAGGTTGCCCGATTTGGCGCTACCCTCGGGAAGCTCTCCGAGCTCGTAGAACGTGAAGGCCCCTTTTGCGCCTTCCGTTGCTTCGAAAAAGAGTCCACGAAGCTCCGCTCTGTAATGACCTTCCTGCTCCTTTAATTGTTCGATGCGCAGATCGAGAAGGCCGGCGGCGTGGTGGAGCGCCAGGGCGGATCCCGAACGCCGGCCGAGGAACTTCTCTTCCTCGGCTCCGGTCCAATCGAATCCTTCCGCTCGCCGAGCGTGACAGTTCGTACACACCTGCTGATCCACTTGCCGTTCGGCGTCTCCTTCTTCTAAAGCGTTGTTGCCTTCCGTTCGGAGCCTTTCGATCTCCTCTCTTTCGACCACCGTTTCGTTGAACGCACGAATCAGTTGTCTCGTTTCACTCGATTCGATATTCCCAACTGGAACTTTCTCATTTTTCTCGAAACCGATAACCCAGGAGATCAAGGTTGTCACCACCACAGCGACGAGGACGTTGGGAATCCTAGGGTTCAATTTCTTGAGCCCGACCATGATCACAAAGGCCAGAACCGCCATGGCGAGAGTAAGCCAGTGGGTGTAATTGATAGCCGCGAGGACGACACCATACACGGTTTCGTAATGGTGTTCAGCGCCGTCAACGTAAACGCCGAAGATCTTGGAAAGCTGCGAGGTCGCGATGATGAGAGCCGCCGCGTTGGTAAAGCCGTTGACCACGGGGTGGGATAGGAAATTGACGATAAGGCCCAGGCGTAAAACGCCCAACGCTAACTGAAACAACCCTACGAAGAGGGCCAGTACAACCGCATAGGCTACGTACTCAGCACTACCAGCCGCGGCTAGCGGCTCGAGAGCGGCGGCAGTCATCAGAGAAACTACAGCCACTGGACCTGTCGCGAGCTGGTGGCTCGACCCGAACAAAGAGGCCACCATGGGAGGAAGAAATGCGGCGTACAATCCGTAGTAGGCCGGCAACCCGGCGAGCTGGGCGTAGGCCATGGATTGAGGAATGAGAACCAAAGCGACGGTCAGGCCCGCAACGAGATCCGCCCGGACCGTACCGACATTGAGCTTTTCGAACCAGCCAAGAAAAGGAAAAAGTCGCTTCAACAAACCCATTGATTCGCCTCGAACGATCCGCAACAGTAACAGCTGACCCTGAAGCGAAATAGTTGAGGAAAATCGGCGGGAAAAGCGGGGACAGGTAATTAATATTCGGGAAAAGCGGGGACAGGTAATTAATATTTGCCAGGCATCGGTGTCAAATATTAATTACCTATCCCCGGTTTTCCCCCCGGTTTTCCCTGTCCCCGGTTTTCCAGC
>JAUVQL010000008.1 GCA_030598165.1 Acidobacteriota bacterium
AAGGCTTGCTTCAAGGAGTTGAACGTCGTGTACAGGAGGATGAAAACGATGAGGATAGTGAGGGAGACGACGACTGAGAGCTGCCTCATGGCTCGGATTTGGTTCTCGTAGGTTCCTCCGAAGAGAATGAAGTAGTCTTCGGGTAAATCCAGCGCTCGGATCTCCCGCCGCAGATCGGAAACCACGCTTCCTAGATCACGATCCTCTACATTGCATTGAACGAGAATGCGCCGAAGGGTGCCTTCTTTTCTAATGATAGGTGGTCCTTCTGATAGTCGTAGCGAGGCGAGCTCCGATAAGGGAACCCGTACGCCCGAGGGCGTATCGATCAAGATGTTCTCGATCTGTTCGATATTGCTACGAAATGGCTCCTTGAAACGCACGAACAGGTCGTATCGCTTACGGGTCTCGATGATCTGTGACGCCACTTTTCCGTTGAGCGCGATCTCGATGATCTCAGAGACATCGTTGACATTGATTCCATAGCGGGCGATTTTGTTCCGCTCGAGCTCGACCCGCAGTTGTGGCACCCCGCTCGTCTGCTCGACTTGAACGTCCGCGGTCCCGGGAGTTGCCTTCACGATCTCCTCGACTCTTTCGGCGAATTCGTTCAACAAATCCAGATCGTCGCCAAACAGCTTGACGGCAATGGCGGTCTTGGTGCCCGTCAAAGTGTGATTGATGCGATGTTGAAGCGGCGAGTTCAAAGATACGGAAACACCGGGAACCTTACCTACGAGAGCTCGGATGTTCTCTTGAATCTCCTGTATCGAGGTGCTTCTTGCCTCCTTGGGAACGAGGATCACATTGGCCTCGGTTAGATTCACGGGCTCGGCATGTTCGGCACCTTCGGCGCGCCCGGTCCGGTTGACCACTCTCAAGACCTCGGGGAGCTCACTCACTTCTTCAGAAATGCTGTCCGCGACGCGAGTCGACTCGTCGAGCGAGGTTCCGGGAGGAAGCAAGATGTCCATGACCAAGGAAGACTCGTCCATTTCGGGCATGAACTCGGTGCCGATGAAGAAGACAGCTACCAAGGCGCAAATGAAGAGCATCGCACCGATGGCTAGCATCAGGGCTCGATGGTCCAGCGAGAAATCGAGAAGCGGATTGTAGAGCTGTTTGAAAAATCGAATGACGGCGGTCTCTCGCTCCTTGGTCTCGCGCCGGCGAAGGAAAAAGGCGCAAAGCACAATGGTCAAAGACAGGGAGACGACAAGCGAGCCTAGAAGCGCCGTCGAGACCGCTATGGCCAGCGGCACGAACATCTTGCCTTCGAGACCGTGAAGGGTGAAAACCGGGGCAAAAGATGCCAGGAAAATCAACGTCGCGAAGAAAATAGGCCGAATGACATCTTGTGCGCCGCGACGGATAGCCTCTTGATTCGTCGTGTCGTCCAGCTGAATATGACGGTAAATATTCTCCGCCATGATGATGGAGGCATCGACCATCATCCCGATTCCTACTGCGAGTCCCCCCATGGTCATGATGTTGATTGAAAGTCCGACGGCTCGCATGAAGATGAAGGCCGTGACTAGAGAGAGGGGAATCGTCATGGTGACTACAATCGTGGTGCGCAGGTTGCCGAGGAAAACGAGCAGGACGAGGATGACCAATGCCGCTCCGAGGTAAAGGGCGTTTCTCACGTTCGAGATGGCGCGCTCGATCATCTCGAGTTGGGTGTAGAAGATCGATAGCTGGACGTTATCTCCCAGCGTCTGCTGCAATCGGTCGACCTCTTCTTCGGCGCCGTGGATCGTGTCCATCACGTTGGCGTTGTATTGATTTTGAACGGTGATGGCCACGATCTCCTTACCGTTCTCGCTGGCGGCCCCTCGACGAAGGAAGGGACCAATTTGGACATCGGCGATTTGACGTATGAAGACGGGAAGACCGTTACGCTCGGCGACCACTATGTTCTCGATGTCCTCAATCGTTTCAATCCGACCCAGACCTCGTATCAAACGCTCCTCGGCGCCTTCCACGAGAAAACCGCCTGATGAATTCCGATTGTTGGCGGAAAGGACCTCCAGCACCTGCCGTATGGTGATTCCGTAGTTGATGAGCCGATTCGGTTCGATGAGTACGTGGTATTGCTTTAGCAATCCCCCGAAGTTGATGACGTTGGATACACCTGAAATCGTTTGTAGGCGAGGTTTGATGGTCCATTCCGCGAGATCACGCAGAGAGTACAAGTCGTCCTCTCCGTCGAGTGTGAACTCCACTGCATCGGCAAACATGGACGACACTGGCCCCATGAAAGGCTCTTCTGTCGCCTCGGGGAGCGTGCCCTCTACGAGTTGAAGCTTTTCAGCCACCAACTGGCGGGCAAAATAGATATCCGTGCCGTACTGAAACTCTACAAAGACCAATGAAGTTCCCAGCATCGAGCTGGATCTGACCCGCTCCACGTACGGCAGTGAGTTGAGCGCTGTCTCTAGGGGAAAAGTAATGAGCGTCTCGATTTCCTCGGGTGCCATTCCGTGGTTCTCGGTGATGACGGTCACAACGGGAGCATTGAGGTTGGGATAGACATCGACGGGAAGTTGACTCAGTGACCAAAGGCCGACGACGGCGAGGATCACCATGAGCAGGGAGATGAGAACTCGATTGCGTAGGACGAAGTCGGGAATTTTTTTGAGCATGAAGGAAGCTAGTGTGTGTGACCGGCGTGGGGATCCACCCCCTTCATTTGAAGGCTGGAGTCGATCTGGTGTTGACCTTGTACGACGACTTCCTGACCTTCGGCGAGACCGGATAAGATGACGACCAAGCCGTCTCGGTTTCGTGCGCCCGTTTCCACTACTTTTCGATCGAAATGGTCACCGTGGCTCACGAAAACATACTGTTCGTTCTCACCGGTCAAGATCGCGTCTTCCGGGACCGCAACGGCTTGCTTGTGTGAGCCGACGACGATTTGGACCTCCGCAAACATGCCCGGTTTGAGGTCGAGGTCGGTATTGGGCACGAGACTTCTCATTTTGACCGTTCGCGTCGACTCGTCGACCGTTGCTCCCAGGTAAACGATCTTCCCTTCGAACGTCCGGTTCGGGAAAGCAGGAACGTTGAGCTTTACTCGGGTGGATCGGTTGACCCGGGGGAGGTCCTTTTCAAATATATCGTTTTCCACCCACACGCTGGAGAGATCGAGAATTTTATATATACAGGTGCCGGGATCGATTTTTTCTCCTTTGACGACGTTACGCTCGATGACTACTCCGTTAATGGGAGAAGTCAGGTGAAAACTACATCCGGGAATCGTCTGATGCTCATCAGGTGGCTCGAGGATCTCTTCTTTGTTGAGACCTGTCAGCAGTAGCATTTTTTCCGCGTATTGAATATTGATCTGAGCCGACTTCAACTCCGCCTTGACCTCCAAGAAACGCCTCTCGGAGACGGCATCCTTTTTATATAGGCTGTCGATACGCTGGTATTCCGATTCGGCGAGCTCCAACTCGGCTATGGCCCTTTCGTGGTCCGCTCTCTTCTTTCCCAGCTCGATGCTTTCGATACAGGCCAAGGTTTGGCCTTTACGGACCGTTTCACCCCAGTCGGCGAGGGCTTCGTTCACTCGGCCGGGTACAACAGAGTTGACGTGAATCTCGTTGTTTTGGTTGTTGATGATTTTACCAGTGGCCTCGATGAATTCTTCCATGTCGATGTAAACGGCGCGCGCGGTCTTCAAGTCGATGAGCGAAAGTGTCTGGTCGTCGATCTCAGCAGTAGTTGTCGCGTCTTCCGCCTCGTGATCATGCTCTTGATCTTGAGCAACCTCCTGCTCAGCCCCTACATGTTGTGGATCGCTGCAACCGACGAACAAGTTGACAACGAGGATGAAGGTGGCTGCTGAGACAAAAAGAGAAGTTATTGATGTGAGTTTCATGGAATCGCTCGATCAGGTGCTCCTTATCATAATACGTAAGGAATAATTCCGCGAAATTGAACCTTGTGTGAACCTCACCTTTGTATTTTTGTGGAACAGGGCATCTTGTGAGCCCTTTTGGGCTCGTCCAGATGGCCCTCGCGTCCACCCCCGACTTAGGCTATCCTTGGGTTGCCACTCTCTCGTTAATCCGAGAGATGGCGGGGGTCAGAGGCAAGGTCTTCGCCTCTGGCCCTCGCCTATATACTACATACTTTCACTTCTGAGTTGCCCGCTAAAGGTTCGTTAAGCCTAAATTGCTGTTCGTAAAGCACTTAAAACGGTCTACTTCAGGAAAAGAAACTGGGGGAATAACGGTTCGGCATTAGGGATGGTATCCTTTGGCCCATGATTATGGAAGATCTAAAGACGCCTTGCGCCGTTGTCGATTTGGACAAGCTCGAGGCCAATTGCTCTCGTATGGCAAAGAGGGTTGCCGGCCTCGGAGTGCGTTTGAGACCCCATGTCAAAACCCACAAGTGCATCGAAGCGGCGCGCCTTCAGGTCAAACGACATCCTGGTGGAATTACCGTCTCGACAATGGCCGAGGCCAACTTCTTTCACGTGGCGGGTTTTCGGGACATTACTTACGCCGTGCCCATGCCCATCCCTCGGATCGAGGACGCCGTCGAGTTATCTCGTGCCGGCGTTTTGAATCTGATGCTCGACCATGAGCAGACTTTCCTCGAGCTGGTGAAGTGTGCTCAGTCCAGAGATGTTCGTTTTTCCGTTTTTTTGAACGTGGACTGCGGATATCACCGCGCCGGCGTTGACCCGTCGAGGTCCGAAAGTGTCGCGCTTGCCAAGAAACTGGCAGATTCCTCTCATATAGAGCTCCGGGGCATCTTGACCCACGCTGGTCACTCCTACGCTTGCCGCAACGCTAATGAGATTCGCAAGGTCGCCATAGAGGAGCGGGAAGTCATGGTGGCATTTGCCGAGAAGCTTCGAGTGGAGGGTGTCAAGGTGCCGGAGGTCAGCGTGGGATCGACACCCACAATGTCACTGGTGGAGAACTTGGACGGTATTACTGAAGCGCGTCCCGGTAACTACGCGTTCTATGATGCCTTTCAAGCCGGCATAGGGAGCTGCCACCGTTCGGATACGGCCTTTTCCGTATTGGTGAGTGTCATCGGCCAATATCCCAGGCGGAACCAGCTCCTCGTCGATGGAGGTGCACTATCTCTTTCGAGGGACCCTGGCCCCACTCATATCGATGCAGAATGTGGCTACGGGTTTCTACAATCGATAGACGGCCGCGAGCTCTCGGATTTACGCTTGTTCTCGATATCGCAAGAGGTGGGTAAGGTTGCTGGCACCAAGCCGATCGATATCGATGCGCTTGCGATTGGCACTCGCCTCCGCGTGATCCCGAACCACTCCTGCCTTGCTGCTGCACTGCATGACTGCTACTACGTGGTTCGGGGGAACAGGGTCGTCGACGAGTGGAGACCGGTGCGTGGCTGGTGAAACTGTGCTCAAGAAGCCGCACATGAACGCGAATAGAAGTACTGAACGCAAAGTTGCAGGGGACTTCGGACAACAAAAGAAAGTCAGTAGGCCTTTTTAGTTCTTTGCGTCTGCACGCTTCCGTGCCCCGGCGTCGCATCCGGAACAGAATCCTTACTCTTATTTGCGTTCATTCGCGGCTAAATTGCATTCGGCCGGAGACGTCGTAGTTGCCGCCGCTTACAACCGCTACGGTGCGGGTTCCGGTCGACAACGAAGTTGCACCATCGAGAAGTGCCGCTGTCGTAGCTGCGCCTCCGGTCTCCGCCAAAAGCTTGGCTCTTTCCAAAAGGATGGGGATGGCGGTGAGCATCGCCTCGTCATCCACGATGACCAACTCGTCGGCGACGGAATCGATGATGTCGAACACGTCAGGATCGGTATTTTTCGTGGCGAGTCCGTCGGCAATGGTAGTAACTTCATCGAGATCGGTTGACCTGCCGTTCTTACGACTG
This sequence comes from Acidobacteriota bacterium, assembly GCA_030598165.1. Next base: position 5,887 of record JAUVQL010000008.1, read on the forward strand.
GTGTACATGTTGGCCGAGCCCGTCGGCTCGACTCCGATGATGTGGATGTCGGGTTTTAGCGCCTTGAGTGCGGTGGATACGCCGGCGAACAGCCCGCCACCTCCAATGGGAATTAGGACGGCCTCCACGTCGGGCAGATCCTCGAGGATCTCGAAGGCCATGGTTCCGTTTCCCGCCATGAAGAACCGATCTTTGAACGGGTGGACGTAGACGAGGCCCTTTTCTTCAGCCAGCTCGAGAGACCGAGCATAGGCGTCGTCCCAGAGCTTCCCGTGAAGTATGGCCTCAGCGCCGTACTCCTTGACCGCTGAGACTTTGCTCCGATTGGCGCCAGCCGGCATAACCACATAGCCGGGAATCTTCTGGTGAGCGGCGACATACGCAACCGCCTGACCGCAATTACCCGCCGAGGCCGTGATGATGCCTCTACGGCGCTCCGACTCGGACAGATGAAGTACTTTGTTGAAAACGCCACGGGGTTTGAACGAACCGGTTTTTTGAAAGTTCTCTCCCTTGAGCCAGACTTCGAGTCCGGTTCTCTCGCTCAGCGAACGTGACGAGAACAAAGGCGTTCGATGGACATGCCCGGCGAGGGCTTTTCTAGCTTCTTCGAAATCAGTTAGCGTCGGTTTTAAATCCATAATCGCCCGACTCGGTCGCCTAACCCGGACTGCTGGCTGCTTGACTGCTCGACTGCTTATTTGTCACTGAGCAGGAATTTGGCGATGGTCTCCAACTGCATGTTGGATGTACCTTCGTAAATCTTGCCGATCTTCGAATCCCGCCAGAATTTCTCTGCTGGGTAGTCTTTCACATAGCCGTAGCCACCGTATACCTCGATGATCTGAGACGTCACGCGCTCCGCGACGTCGGAGCTGAATAGTTTGGCCATGGCTGCTTCAGTGACGAAAGGCTTCCCGGCATCTCTTAGTCGACAGGCGTTATAGACCATCAGCTTGGCTGCTTCGAGCTCAGTGGCACACTGAGCGATTTGGAACTGTATGCCTTGGAACTTGGCGATGGGCTTTCCAAAAGCGATTCGCTCTTTTGCGTAATTCATACCGGACTCGAGGGAGCCTTTGGCGATCCCGATCATTTGAGCGCCAATTCCAATGCGCCCCTCATTGAGGGTCTCAATGGCGACTTTGTAGCCCTTGCCGACCTCACCAAGGACGTTCTGCTTGGGTACCTTGCAGTCTTCGAGAATGATCTCCACGGTGCTCGAGGCCCGAATACCTAGCTTGTCTTCCTTCTTGCCCACGGTGAAACCGGGGAAGTCTCGTTCGACGAGAAATGCCGTTATGCCTTTGTAGCCGGCTTCAGGATCGACGGTGGCAAAGACGATGAACAGCCCTGCTTCGGCACCGTTGGTGATCCAGAGTTTGCTGCCGGTGATTCGATAGAAGTCACCGTCTTCGACAGCTCGACATTTGAGAGCAAAAGCGTCACTCCCCGATTCGGCCTCCGAAAGGGCATATGCGCCAACGGTGTCCGTGGCCAGTTTGGGGCAATAGCGTTTCTTTTGCTCGTCGTTTGCCCAACAAAGAACCGCGTTGTTGACCAACGTGTTCTGCACGTCCACCATGACACTGACCGACCCATCGACGCGTGCAAGTTCTTCCACCGCAAGCGCTGCCATGAAAAAACTTGCGCCGGCTCCACCGTACTCATCGGGTATCTCGATGCCCATGAGCCCGAGCTCGAACAGCTTGGGGAGGAGGGAGGGGTCGAGCTTCATCTCTCGATCTTGTTTTTGTACCAAGGGGCGCAGCTCGTTGTCAGCAAATTCCCGGATCATGTCGCGGAACATTTGCTCGTCTTCACTCAAAATAGTCAGCGCATTGTAGGTGTCGGAGCTCATGTATACCTCGCTTTTCTGGATGTTATCGCTGGCCCGGGTTCTTGGATTCTTGAGTTCTTGAGTTCTTATTAATACTTGGCCAATTCTTCAACGGCTTCCAAGACGTCTTCCGTCTGTGGAAGGATGACATCTTCGAGAATCGGGTTGTAGGCAACCCATGTGTCTTTTGCCGCCACGCGACGAACTGGTGCATCGAGACAATCGAAGAGATCATCAGCGATCCGGCTGGCGATCTCCGCTCCGTAACCAAAGCTTCGCGTATCCTCGTAAGCAACGATGGCACGGTTCGTTTTCTTGACCGATTCCGAGATTGCCTCCCAGTCGTAAGGGGACAAGGACCGGAGGTCCAGTATTTCAACCGAGATACCTTTTTCTTCTGCTCGCTTTGCAGCAAGCTCGCTGCGGTGGACCAGTGCTCCGTAAGTGATGAGGGTCACGTCAGAGCCCTCGCGGACTCGTCTGGCTTTGCCAAAGGGGATCATGAACTCGGATCCGGGGTTCTGGCTTTTGTTGTAGGTCTGCCGATAGAGGTGTTTGTGCTCCAAGAACATCACTGGATCATCTGAACGGATGGCCGTCCGCAGGAGTCCGTTAGCGTCGAGAGCGGTCGAAGGCATCACCACTCTGAGGCCCGGTTGATGGGTCAAAAGAACCTCTCCCGATTGGCTGTGGTAAATAGCTCCTCCTTTGAGGTAGCCGCCAATGGGTACGCGAACCACGACGGGGCAACTGAAGGCGCCGTTAGAGCGCCAACGTTGAGTGGCCATCTCGTTCCTTAGCTGCATGAAGGCCGGCCAAATGTAGTCAAAGAATTGGATCTCAACGACCGGCTTCAAACCACGGGTGGCGAGTCCGATGGCGAGTCCAATGATAGCGGCCTCGGCCAAGGGACTGTTGAAGATACGGTCTCCGCCGAATTGCCTCTGTAAGCCGTACGTGACTTTGAATACCCCACCTTTGCCTTTGACTTCTTTGAGTGCTTCTTCGCGTGTAGCATCGGCCACATCTTCCCCGAAGACCAGCACCCTCTCATCACGAGCTAGTTCGTCCCGAAGGCAGTGGTTGAGGAGATCCACCATGGTGCCTTCTTTCCCCGAGAGCTCGGGTTCGGTCTCGAAAGCATCGGAGGTGGGATCGGTTGCATGACTATAGAGATGATGTGCGTAGCTCCCCGTGTCAGGCGGTGGCATGGCCAGTGCCTGGTCGGCGGCTTCGTCGACTTCTCTGGTGACCGACGCCCGTGTGGCCTCGAGCTCCTCTTCGGTTGCCAGTTCTTCTTGAAGAAGGAACTCTTTCATCAACAAGAGAGGATCACGCCTTGCCTCCTCCGTGCGTTCTTCCTCGGACTTATAGAGTCGCTCGTCGTCAGATAGTGAGTGGGAGTAAGGTCGAATGACGTGAGCGTGGGCGAGCGCCGGTCCTCGCCGTCCTCGCAGGTAGGAAACGGCGTCTTTGAGTCGCGCGTAGCTTTCCAGGAAAGTGCAACCGTCGAACTCCGTGACGAAGAGATCGGGAAAGCTTCTGACGAGACGGGAGATATTGCCGCCAGCCGTTTGTGCTTCGACGGGAACCGAGATCGCATACCCGTTATCTTCGATCAAGAAAAGAATGGGGAGCTTTCTCATGCTGGCTTGGTTGAGAGCCTCCCAGAACTCTCCCTCGCTGGTCGATCCGTCGCCACCAGATACGTAAACAACCTCGTCATTTTGGAAGTCGCTCGGCCCATCGCTCGCTTTCTGGACGGCAGCCATGTACTGACCCGCTAGAGCAGCACCGGTCGCCTGCAGAAACTGGGTACCCACGCAACTCGACCGGCTAACGATTCTGAGCTTTTCGTGGCCCCAGTGGGAGGGCATTTGACGACCACCGGAGTTCGGGTCGGCCGCTGCTCCTACGGCGGAGAGAAGCTGTTCGAAAACACTCATTCCGAGCGTGAGAGTTAGTGCCCGATCTCGATAGTAAGGATAGGCCCAATCGTATCCTGGTTTGAGAAGCATCCCCGCAGCGACCAACACCGCCTCGTGCCCCACGCCGTTGATTTGAAAAAAGGTTTTATTTTGCCTTTTGAGACGGATCTCTTTGTCATCTCCCAACCGAGACAGGAGCATGATTCGATAAGCGTTAACGAGAGCTTCTCGATCGAGCCCGTGATAACGGTCAAAACGATCTCCCCGCGCCTGCGACGGTTTGGCAGGCGGTGTTATGCCGGTTTCCATCCAATCCTCCTCAACATTTCATTATATAAGAAAGAGTCAGACGGAGATACGGAGGAGATCAAACGATTGTGTGACAAAGAGAGCGCTGTGATGAACGACAAGCCGATGGGGCAGCTTCTTCTGGCGTAACTTACCGAACGGTCAGCTCTGGGACGTCGTCAATTTTTGAGGAGCAGTCTGAGAAGTCCTTATGTCGGCCGGGTCCAGACCACGGAAGGTCAGAATTCTACGTATGGACTCGTCGACTTTGACATCCGGGGTCGAGGCTCCAGCCGTTATTCCCACTCGGACCGGACCTGAGGGGAGCCACCGATTAGTGATAATCTCTTCCTCTCCCGGGGGCTTGTGTCGGATCTCGTCTGCAGAGACCAGGCAACTAGAACCAGCGACATGGTAGGTCGGACAATACTGAGACGCGATTTCCGCCAAATGATTAGTGTTGCTAGAGTTGTAGCCTCCGATGACGATCATCAAGTCGACGCCCTCCCGCGCTAGCTCGATGACTGCATCTTGCCGCTCTTGGGTGGCACTGCAGATCGTGTCGAATGAACGAAAGCGATCTTCGAGCTCCGCATCGCCGTAACGTTTGATGATGGCTGCACGTAGCCGGTCCGCGATAGAAAGCGATTCGGAACTGAGCATCGTTGTCTGGTTGGCGAGGCCGATTCGGTCGAGGTGCCGCATTGGATCGAATCCAGGGGAACAAGCATTTTCGAACTTCTCGAAAAAAGTGCCTGCCGCCCCGCCGTCCGTGATGTAATTGCACGCGATATCGCTCTCCGCCAAATCTCTGACTACGAGATAGTGACCATCCGTAAACTGAAGGGCCCGTGACACGGTAGCTTTGGTTTCTTCGTGCCAATACTTGCCATGTACGATCGATGTAAATCCATCGCGGGCATAACGCTCGACATTTTTCCACACATTCAATACGGAACCACAGGTTGTGTCGACCAAGACGGTACCTTTCCGTTTCAAGATCGCCAACTCGT
>JAUVQL010000041.1 GCA_030598165.1 Acidobacteriota bacterium
CTCCTGCTCTGATGCACGTACCGAGTTGAACCACGGGCGGCCCTTCTCATTTTCTTGGATCCACGTTCGCGCATAGGTGCCGTCTTGAATCTCCTTCAACATTTGCTTCATTTCGCGACGCGTCTCATCCGTGATGACACGCGATCCGCCGGTATAGTCACCGTGCTCCGCCGTATCGCTTACCGAGTACCGCATGTAGTTCAACCCTCCGCGGTAGAACAGATCTACGATGAGCTTCAACTCGTGCATGCACTCGAAATAGGCAACCTCTGGTTGGTAGCCGGCGTCAACGAGGGTCTCGAAACCCGCTTTGATGAGCGCACTCACCCCTCCACAAAGGACGGCTTGCTCGCCGAAGAGATCGGTTTCCGCTTCCTCCGCAAAGGTCGTTTCGATGACACCCGCACGAGAGACACCTAGCGCCTTTGCATAAGAAAGTGCAAAGTCCTTTGCACCACCACTCGCATCCTGTTCCACGGCAAGAAGGGCCGGTATTCCCTCCCCCGCCTGATAAGTCTCGCGCAAGCGGTGTCCTGGCCCCTTGGGAGCTATCATGCTGACATCCACCTCTCGGGGTGGCTTGATGGTCTCGTAGCGAATATTAAAACCGTGACCGAACATCAATGTTTTGCCGGCTGCCAAGTGGGGAGCGATCTCTTTTTCGTAGATTTTCGGCTGTTTGGTGTCCGGAGCAAGAATCATGATGACATCGGCCCAAGCGGCAGCATCTGCCACGCTCGCAACCGTCAGCCCCGCAGCTTCCGCTTTGGTTCGGCTCTTGCTTTCCGCATGCAATCCGACTTGCACATCGACTCCGCTATCTTTCAAATTGAGGGCATGGGCATGGCCCTGGGAGCCGAAGCCCACAATGGCAACCTTTTTCGCCAATATAGTTTCTAGGTTGGCATCTTTGTCATAGTAGATAGTGCTCATCGTTTCTCCTCAAATATCAAACTAAGAAGCCGCGCGGCTTTCCGCCGAGGACGTCTCGTCTTGTTTCAAGATTCCAGCCGGCGCGAGGTCCTGATCGATACTCTCAGTTTGAGATCCTCTCGCCATGGCGACGGTGCCGGTGCGAGCCATCTCGACGATTCCAAAAGGGCGCAAGACGTCGAGCAAGCCGTCGATCTTGTCCTCGGTTCCCGTAATCTCGACAATGAGCGCGTCTGTGCCAACATCCACGACTCGCGCACGGAACACTTCCGCGATCTGAAGCACCTCGGCTCGTTGCTGAGCCGAAGCCTGAACCTTGACCAAAGCCAAGTCCCTCTTTACCGAGGGACACCACGTGACATCTTTTACGTGTACCACGTTCACCAGCTTGTAGAGGTTCGCCTCAACGAGACGTGCGACTCTGTCATCCGCTTCCATGACAATGGTCATCCGAGATACGCCCACTCGATCGGTATGCCCCACCGACAAAGAGTCGATGTTGTACGAACGGCGACGGAACAAAGAGGCGACCCGGTTCAGCACTCCGGGTTTGTCCTCCACATACACTACAAATATTCGTTTCTTGATTGTCATTTGGATTCCGCTCCGAGATTACTTGAGGCTCCTGACTGGAACCGGCCTCCGGATCATAGCGTGGAGATCAGCGCCCGCCGGCACCATGGGGTAAACAGAGTCTTCCTTCTCCACCCGAAAATCAATCACTACCGTCGACGACTCGCTGCGAGCATTTGCGACAGCTTCTTCGATCTGGTGTCGATGCTCGACTCGCATCCCTACCAGTCCGTGGGCTTCAGCTAGCTTCACGAAATCAGGATTACACATTGGTGTCGCGGCGTACCGACGGTCGTAGTAGACCTCCTGCAGCTGGCGCACCATTCCCAGGTAATCGTTATTGATGAGGGCGATGTTGATCTTGATCCCTTCCTGTCGACAAGTCGAAAGCTCGGCGGCGGTCATCTGGATTCCGCCGTCACCGACGACGACCCAGACCTCTTCCTCAGGTTTCGCCAACTTGGCCCCGATGGCAGCCGGTAAGGCGAAGCCCATCGTGCCCAAGCCTCCGGATGTGATCAGTTTTCGTGGTTTGTCATGCTTGTAATACTGAGCTTCCCACATTTGGTGCTGACCGACATCCGTCACGACCAGCGCTTCACCTTCGGTGTAGTTCCAGAGGTCATTCATCACATGGGCCGCGTAAAGGTGACCGTCATCGGGAAGTTGCTGGATGTCTCTGACGGCGGCGTCTCCTTTGAGCTCGTTGATGTGAGCGATCCACTCACGGTGGGTGTTGGGCTCAACTTCACGAGCAAACGAGCTCAGCACATCCCGCAGATCTCCTACGATACCGATATCGACCTTGACGATTTTGTTGATCTCGGAGGGGTCTACGTCGACATGTATCTTTCTTGCTCCCCGCGCAAAACCAGCGACGTTTCCTGTCACTCGGTCGTCGAATCGCATCCCAAAAGCCAATATCAAATCCGCTTCCTGGATCGCTTGATTGACCCAAGCCTCGCCGTGCAAACCCATCATGCCGAGGTTGAGAGCATGCGTCCCTGGAAATCCTCCCAAGCCGAGTAGTGTCATTGCTACCGGCACTTGAGCTCTCTCCACGAAATCAACGAGCAGGTCCGTTGCTCCCCCCAAAATCACGCCATGGCCGGCCAGCACGAGCGGTCTTTCGGCCGTATTGACGAGGTCAATGGCTCTTTGGAGCTCATCAGTTGGTGCTTTCTGCTCCCGCTCGTAGGCCTGCGGACGGACCTCCTCGTCTTTCCACTCAAATTCGCATTCTCCCATTTGAGCGTCTTTCGTTATGTCCACTAGTACCGGACCCGGTCTTCCAGAGCGAGCAATGTAAAACGCCTCTTTGAGTGATGCCCCTATGTCCTCCGCACTCGTCACCAGGTAGCTGTGCTTCGTGATGGGTAAGGTGATACCCGTAACATCCGTCTCCTGAAACGCATCACTCCCAATAACCGAAGAAGGCACTTGCCCCGTAATAGCAACCATGGGCGACGAGTCCATCATTGCCGTCGCGATCCCAGTCACCAGGTTCGTTGCCCCAGGTCCCGATGTCGCCATGGCCACGCCAACGTTTCCGGAAGCCCTCGCGTAGCCATCCGCCATATGAGCCGCCCCTTGTTCGTGCCGCACAAGGACGTGCCGGATGGGATAGTCCATCATGGAGTCGTAAGCCGGTAGGATCGCTCCCCCCGGATAGCCGAAAACAACTTCAACTCCTTCATGTAAAAGAACTTCCCAGATAACTTGTGAGCCTTTTTTTGCCATTACGTTCACCGTCCTCCTTGAACTTACCGACCGGTAAGTAATCAGATTAGCGACGAAGCCGGAGCAAGTCAAGGAAATTTAACGAAGATGGGGATAATTAAAGCGGGCTCGCGTGGACGTCCTTGGGGGCACGGAATACCGTGAAACTCTTCCAAATCGCCTCTCCCCAACCCAAAGTCCGGTAGGGGTAATCGTTCTCCCGGCAAAAGTCCTCCACCACTTGGCTCACTTTGGGATAGTGCACGTGGCTGAGATTCGGGAAGAGGTGATGCTCGACTTGATACTCGAGTCCAGAGCACACCAGTCGACCGAAGACTCCGGTCCGAAAATTGATGGAGGTCGCAGCTTGACGCAGAACGAAGTCCTCTTCAACGAGATCGGTTTTTTCCACAACAATCGCTTCGGCCGGAAAGTGCCCGGGGGCAAGTACCGCAAACATGGCATAGCCCAAGAGCACCATCCGAAGTGCGTAGAACAATAGGACGCTCGTCGCCGGAAAGAAGGCCATGGGAAGGATGATCCATAAGATGTAATGAGCCATCATCGAGGCGGCGTCGATGATGAATGGCGATTTGGGGCGCGTCTTAGGATCTCGTAAAGCCGTGTACACGTGACTCAAACCGGCGCGCTGCAGATTGAAGCTGTTGAATGCCAAAGCGAAAGGAAAAACAAAAAACTGAAGATGATCGTAATAAAAACGACGCACACCGTTTGTTCTTTCGATTTGCGGTCGGATGAGGCAGAACCACGGTGTGAGGTCGTAGTCCATATCCATCCCAATGACGTTGGGCGCAGGATGATGGCGGATGACGTGCATATAGCGCCAATAGGTCGCGGAGAGTCCAGAGTAGATCGGATACCCAAAATACGTAAGCGCGTCATTCACCCACTTCTTGGTGCTCGTTCCGTGATGGGAGGAAGTGTGCGTGTTCGTGCCAACACTCATGGACCCGACGGTGGACACCAGAATGGCACAAATGCGAATAACCAAGGAATCCGAAACCACGAAAACTGCGATACCACCCAATGACAACGTCAGGTGAAGGGCGAGCTCGAGAATGATTCTTCCCGGTTTCTTTTGGTACCACCCGCGTTGTTTCAGCTCATTGCGCAGAGAACTGAGTTTTTTCAGCGGCGCTTCGACAGCCATAGGTTCTTTCACGTCAACAGATATCCGGGCATTTTAGCACCATTTGAGCTGCACCAGTTCGAGATTTCGCATTCGCATCATTTCACGACCTATCAGGCGCTTGAACCCCATCATGCGGCACTTTAGAATCCAAGGTCTCATCAATCGGCGAGCAACGCCGAAGGAAAGAGTATAGACATGAAAAAAATAATGCTGCCACCGTTTTTCCTGCTTTTCTTGCTTTCGGCCTGCAGTCCACCAGAACCGGCTCCCCCGGCTCAGGAATCGGCTCCCGAGATTGAAGGAGCCTCTATTGAAGACGAAGAGGCATGGCAGGCGGAGCTCTTGTCTGACAGGGAGAAGAAAGACCATTCATTCAAGACTTCGAAGACTTCGCCCATGGCCGGCGCGCAGTACTTGAGGTCGGAATCTGGAGACCGGCTGTTCCTGACGAAGGAAGGTAGGACCTTCGGTTTAGCCACCGAGCCGGCGGCCAACGCGGTCGTTTCCTTCGAGAGAAAAAAAGATGAATGGTTATTACACTATCTATCGGAGGATGTGGCCGGCCATCAAGGTGAAGAGGAAGTTCCAGACGGCGCACCCCTTGGTGAGAGCATCAGCCTTTCCGCTGAGGAATTCACGATTCGAGCTTACCCCCAAGAAGGCCGAATCGTCTTCATCGTATTCGACCCGGAACGAGCAGAATGGAAGACTTTTTCTCACCTCCTTTATTTCCCCCCGGACTCGAGCTTCGCGCTCCCCGCTCGGCTGGTCAAACTGGAGGAGAACGACGAAGTCAAGATGCTGACGAGTCAGAACTTGGAAAAAGTTTCTATCGGTACGCCAAAATCGAGTTTCATCTCGATGGCAAGCGGCAAGAGTTGACGGCATTCAAATATGCTTTGTCCGGTGAAGGCTCAGATAGCTTGTTCATCCCCTTCAAAGATGCCACTACGGGACGAGTGACTTATGGGGCCGGACGATACTTGGCAATTAACGAGCCGGAAGAAGCGTTCTTCACCTTTGACCTCAACCGTTGCTTCAATCCCTTGTGCAACTACTCTCCCGCCTATAACTGTCCTATTCCGCCGCGAGAGAACCACCTGGAAGTCGCCATTGAAGCGGGAGAAAAAACCTACCCGATGGATCATCACGACCACGACTAAAATGGTTGAGCATTGAACGTTCATGTCCTCGTGAAACGTCATTTCCGAAGGAGGTCTTAATGAACCAGCAATCGATTCGTTTGATGGTCGCCCTATTGGCAATAGGCGGACTACTTTGGCCGATCTCGTCTGTTTACGGTCAAGAAAGTGACGTTGCCCCATTCAATGACTCCATTCTCGAGGACGATTTGAAGGCTGATTTGTTCTTCTTTGCTTCTGACGCGATGAAAGGCCGTCAAACAGCCACACCAGAGAACTTTCTCGCCGCGGAGTACATCAAATCCAAATTTGATCGGTTGGGTCTAAAGCCGGTCGGTCCGGCAGACTCCTATTTCCAGAACTTCAATTTGATACAGGCCACACTAGGTGAGGAGAACTTACTCGAGGTCACCCATAGTGAAAACGCTTCTATGCGTCTTCGTCCCGGCCAGGACTACTACCCCCACCTTTCGAGCACCAGCGGCCGAGTCAGTGGCTCGGTTGTTTTTGCAGGATTCGGCATCACTGCGCCCAAGCTTGGCTACGACGACTTCAAGAGCGACGGCTTCAAGGGAAAAATCGTATTGGTGCTCGACAACGAACCCGGCTCAAAAGACCCGGAGAGTCCTTTCGAGGGGATCATTCGATCGCAATATTCCTCCTCCCTTCTCAAGGCGTTGACGGCCCAAGAAGAAGGAGCCATAGGGATTCTCTTCGTCCAAGACATTCACAATCAGACAGGACCCGGCAATTTCGAGGCACAAGCCAAACGGTACTGGCCGGAGAAACCCGGGCGAAGACAACGCTACAACCTCGCCACGAGGGTCGAGAATATTCGCATTCCGGTCGCCCAAATCTCTCCCTCTCTCGCCGAGACTTTGCTAGAAGGCACGGGTCGTAACCTAGAGGATCTCGCCAAAGCAGCGGAAACCGAAAGCGGCATGACTCCCATTCCCCTGCCTGGAATCCAAGTGGAGCTCACCACCAGCGTCGACCGACACATCGTCCAGGATCGCAATGTCGTCGCTTTGATTGAAGGGGCTGACGAGAGCGTCAAGGACGAATGGGTGATTTTGTGCGGGCATTATGATCACGTAGGAGTGGATGCCGGCGGGAATACTTTCAATGGTGCGGATGATGACGGTTCCGGGACGGTGGCGCTTTTCGAGATTGCCGAAGCCTATGCGTTGGCTGCTAAAGAGGGGAAGCGACCACGCCGGAGCGTGCTCTTTGCGGCCTGGAACTCTGAAGAAGTAGGCCTCTTGGGCTCCTGGGCCTACGCAGAAGATCCGCTTACTCCGCTTTCCAAAACCGTTGCCGTCTTGAACCTGGACATGATTGGACGGAACGAGGAAGTACCGGAGAACGGTGGCCGCCGTTTCCGTGGTCTCGAGCCGCAGACCTCCGAGTCCAATCGTAACTCGGTCATCATCGTCGGACACACATTTAGCGACGACTTGCTATCCGAGGTGGAAAAGGCCAATCAGGTTACGGCTCTGGAACTGAAGACCGGCTACGACCACAACCTCTCGAGCATCCTTCGTCGAAGCGATCAATGGCCATTTCTGCAGAAAGATGTACCGGCGTTCTTGTTCACCACGGGCTTTCACCCTGATTACCACACCGTGAACGATGACCCACAGAAGATAAATTATGAGAAGTTCCAAAAGATTGTGAGGCTAATACACCAATTGAGCTGGAATCTAGCGAACCAGGACAGCCGACCGAAGATGAACGCCAACAGAACGAAAGCGACGACAAATCCTTAGAAGTGTCGCTCAGACGGGAACCACGGTCTCGATGAATGGAAAGACCTCGAAGTCTCTTGCATTCAGCGTGGCCAGCCTTTTCACATCGGCAGCCTCGAGAGTCGCAGCAAGAACCGTATCTAAAATCCGTTTGCGGCCCAATCGAAGGTTTTTCAGAAGCTCGAGCGTCCGATGAAAAACAGCGACTGAAGGTAAAAGCCGAACAACGTCCTGACCATCCCAAAGCGAGCGACTCCAGGTGATGGCTTGATCCATCGATAAGGGATTCTCAAATCGACGGGGATCAGTGCAGATGTGGATGAGC
>JAUVQL010000229.1 GCA_030598165.1 Acidobacteriota bacterium
ACCCCAGGGGCGGTCGTGAGCAGGCTGAGGCCAAACTCCCTTTCGAGCCTCTGCCTTATGATTTCCATATGGAGTAATCCGAGAAAGCCACACCGAAATCCGAATCCCAAAGCCACGGATGTTTCCGGCTCGTAAAAAAAGGACGAGTCGTTCAATCGAAGCTTCGCGAGAGCGTCTCTCAAGTCTTCGTATTCTGAAGTGTCCACGGGGTACAGGCCGGCAAAGACCATGGGCTGGATCTCTTGGAAGCCAGGGAGCGACTGTTTGGTGCGCCGGCCCTCTTCGGTAACGGTATCTCCAATTTGGGTGTCCTCGACATTTTTGATGCCCGCGATCAAGTAACCCACCTCACCCGCCGACAAGCTCTGGACCTTGATCATTTTAGGGGTGAAGACCCCGACTTCGTCCACTTCGAAGGAATGATCATTGGACATGAGAACGATACGGTTTCCTCGCGTGATGTGGCCATCGATGACCCGGATGAGGACCACAACGCCCCGATAGGAATCGTACCAAGAATCAAAGATGAGTGCCTTGAGAGGAGCCTTCGGCTGGGTTTTAGGAGGCGGGATCCGCTCGACAATAGCGCGTAGTATGTCATCGATACCGCGTCCTTCCTTGGCGCTGATAAGAAGGGCCTCTTCCGCATCCAAGCCAATGAGATGACCGATTTGTTCTTTTACTCGCTTTGGATCCGCGCTGGGCAGGTCGATCTTGTTGATAATGGGAAGAATCTCCAGGTTGTTCTCGATCGCTAAGTCGGTATTGGCAAGGGTTTGCGCCTCTACCCCTTGCGAGGCATCGACGACGAGAAGCGCGCCTTCACAGGCGGCCAAAGAACGACTGACCTCATAGGAGAAGTCGACATGGCCTGGTGTGTCGATGAGGTTGAGAATATAAGGCTCATCCTCTCCGTCCGGTTGGAACTGGAGGCGCACAGCGTGAGCCTTTATCGTAATCCCTCTTTCACGCTCCAAGTCCATGCTATCGAGGACCTGCGCTTCCATTTCTCTCTCACTCAAGGCTCCAGTGGTTTCGAGCAGCCGATCCGCCAAGGTGGACTTGCCGTGATCGATGTGAGCGATGATGGAAAAGTTGCGAATGCGCGACGGATTCATGAATCAGGTATTCCAGACTTCGTGCTCAGCACGCCACCCACCAGGATTGAGGAGGCAGACAAAGACTGCCGCCTCGACGTCCTCGGTACGTGACCGTAATTATGAACCAGGGCACTAAGTACCCCGATTCACAATTACGGTGACATTCGAACGCCGATCCATCCCGTCTGGCTGCGTTGCTCGTCGGTCATATAACCTAGATATTATTCACTCCTCACGCCTTGCCAGACGGGCGCCTCGACGTTCTCGATACGTGACCGTAATTATGAACCAGGGCACTAAGTGACTGAAAAATAGCAAAGCCTGACGCCATGGTCAACGAACTGGTGGTCAACGAGGGGATACGCTCGGCCGGGACACGATTTCGACAACCTCGTGGACGGCTCTCTCGAATCCGACGACGAACGCCCGCGCGACGAGACTATAGCCGACGTTGACGCGATGGAGACCCTGGATGCCGAGCAAGGGAGGTAGATTCCTCGCGCTGAGCCCGTGCCCGATGGCGACATCTAGGCCGAATTTGGAGGCGAGTCGCGCAGCATCCGATATCCTTTGGAGCTCATTGTTCTTCGCCTCATTCCCGCGCGCGGAGATATAACCGTGGGCGGATAGCTCGACGCCTTGAGCGTCGACGCGGTGGGTTTCCTTGACTTGATCCAAATCCGGCTCGATGAAAACCGAACAGCGGATCGAGCCTTCTTGCATCATGCGGATGAGCTGTCTTAGTTGTGAGCTGTTTAGGATCACATCGACTCCGGCATTCCCACCTAGCTCTTCCATTCTCTCGGGAACGAAGGTCATGCGATCCGGTTTGGCGGCGAGAGCAACGTGGACAAGTTCTTGGCTCGGGGCCGCCACCATGTTGAGCTCTGTTTTGACGGTCTCGCGGAGCAGATTCACGTCTCGTTCTTGTATGTGGCGTCGATCATTTCTGAGGTGCACGTTGATGGCAGATGCCCCGGCCTGTTCCGCCAAGAAGGCCGCCATGACCGGATCGGGTTCTTGCGCCTTTCGGGATTCTCGGAGCAAAGCAAGAGAGTCGAGTGTTACACCAAGCTCTTTCATGAGTCTCCTATTGTACGAAGGGCGGCGGCCCTAACGGAATTGGAGAGGTCACGGATCTCCTCTCCCTCAGGACCTTCCATCATGATTCGAAGTAGCGGTTCCGTCCCCGAATATCTTATGAGCACGCGGCCGCGGTCCTTTAGTCGTCGTTCGGCTTCTTCCACGGCGCGGGCAATTTCCGGCACCGTGACGATTTCGGGCTTGCTCCGGACTTGGACGTTCAACAGAATTTGTGGGAATGGCTCCAAGTGGGCAAGTTTGGCCAAGGACTTGCCTTCGAGCACCATGACGCGGAGCACCTGCAGGAGAGTGACCAAGCCGTCGCCCGTCGGTGCGTGCTCTCGGAAGATGATGTGCCCCGATTGTTCGCCCCCCAAAGGTAGACCCTGCCGAGACATCTCCTCTGAAACGTACTTGTCGCCTACTTGGGTTCGACACAACTGAATTCCCTCAGATTCGAGTGTCTTCTCGAGAGCCAGGTTGCTCATCACGGTGGCCACGACAGCCGGCGCGGGAAGGCGGTTCTCTTTTTTTAGTCTTCTTGCGCACATGAGGAGGATGGCATCACCGTTAACGATGTTTCCTTTGTGATCGGCAAGAATCAAACGGTCACCGTCTCCATCGAGTGCCGCACCGAGGTCTGAGTTCGTTTCGACGACTCGGCTCGCCATGTGCTCCGGATGGGTGGATCCACATTCTTGATTGATATTACGTCCATCGGGAGAGACCCCCATAGAGACGACCGTAACGCCCAATTTGGTGAGTACAGCCGGCCCGGCTTCATATGCAGCTCCGTTGGCACAATCCAAGACGATACTCAGAGCCGGCAAATGGGGAAGTTGCGTCAGCGTGGACTCGAGAAAGGAAATGTACTCTCTCTCGAGACTTGGGTCCGAAGCCGTCAGCGAGGTCGCGCTCAAATCGAGGTCGGCTCGAACATTTTCTACTTCTAACTCGATAGCGGATTCCAGGTCGTCACTCGACTTGTTGCCGTTGGAAGAGAAGATCTTCACGCCGTTGTCGGGGTAAGGGTTGTGAGAAGCTGAGATCATAACACCGGTGGAGAACCCGAAGCGACGGGTCAGGATAGCAATGGCCGGTGTCGT
>JAUVQL010000113.1 GCA_030598165.1 Acidobacteriota bacterium
ATCCCACCTGGAAATTGGAATAGGTCACTCCAACGATGGATTCCTGTCGCTCGGCCACTCCCAGCTCGAACCAGTGGACTTGGGGGCGATAGGCGTTTCTGTACAAGATTTCGATGATGAGTTGGCCGTCCAAGTAAACCTGCGCCAGATTCGCGGCGCCTGATGGTCCCCACTCGACTCTCCAGTGATAGCTGCGTCGTGGATCCCATTCCATGAAATTGTAGCCGCTGTCGCGCTGCTCGCCATCGGCGATCCAACGCAGCCGGATATAGGGTCTGTTGTGGTTGTCGTCCAGCTTTTGGACGTGGACCCGGAACGGATTGGCGCGATAGTCACCGCGCGAGGGATCCCACATTCCAAAGAGAATATATTGACCGTCGGAGGGATTCCGAGGCCAGAACCCGGTGTTCTCCCACTCGACGAAGCCGCTTTCTATGGTAGGTACCACGTAGCGGATGTAGTCTTTATGGCTCGTCACCTGCCAACCTTCCCGCGTGAACACCCCTCCGCTCACCGAACCAGCCGATGAGCCGTTCGTCAAAGTGTCGGAAATCAATATGCCTGCTCCTGGCCGGGGAAGTGTCGCGGCAGGAGCACCCGGGATCGAGAAGTTGACAATCGTCGAAGCAGGACCAAAGTCGGCACCGGACCGGGCTTGAGCTCCCCAATAGTACTGGCCTGAATCGAGCGGTGCGGGAACCGTCCACGAAGTCTGGCCATTCGGACCCTCGGGGATATTGTCGCCGCTGACCACCACATTGGTCATTGCCTGGTCGGTGCCAACGCGGAAGAAATAGGCCGGAGTCGCACCGTCTTCGGTGGTCGCGTTGGTGACGGTAAGCGTCGGCTGGGTATTGCTCAACTCGGTACCGGATTGAGGGCTCACCACCTGGGGAGCAGAGATGCCGGAAGTGGTGCTGCCCGGTACGGATGAGGTCACCGGCGGAACATCGGGTATCGACACCAACGGACCGGTGGGAGTGGGTACATCCGGATCGTCGATTTTACAAGTCGAGACCGACAATAAGAGGGCCAGAAACAAAACTATGCGACGCATGGACGCTCCTCGTGCGTACAATCCATTTTAGAATCTCAGGTTGTTCCGAGAGCTTAAAGTAGAATGTTAGCTTTTTGCCCCACCCTGAATCAAGTGCTTTTCTTCAGATGTGTGCGATGGCTTTCGCTGAAATCTACGACGGACGAAGCTGAAAAGCTTGACGAGGACGAAGGTCGAGATGGCAAGAAGAACGATGACCACGCCAATGGTCAAAATAGGGTGCGTAACGGCCAGGAACGTGAGTACGATTGCCAGGACGTCCTCCAGCAAACTGAGGATCCAATTGCTGAACGGCTCCGGGCTGGCATTGACCGCGGCTCGCGTGGAAGCCTTGCTGGAATGTGACGTTAGAGCCACGCCGCCGGCGAGAAGCGCCGCAATCACACGGTAGGCGTCCGGCATATCAGCGAAGGCGCCATAGGCCAAGACCGCTGCCGCTGAGGGACGTATGAAGGTGTGGACCACGTCCCAGGCGTTATCGACATAGGGCACCTTGTCGGCTGCGAACTCGATGACGTAGAGAGTCGCCGCGATCCCAATGACGTATGGGTTGGCCAGGACCTCGAGCGAGGACGGCAATTGGAAGACGTCAAAACGGTGCAATAGGCCCAATGCGGCAACCGTTGCGTAGAGATTGATGCCAGACGCAAAGGAAGTGCCGAGAGCCAATGCAAGCGTTTGCAATACGTTCACAATCGTTTCCCCCTTATTAATACGCGCGAGCAGGGGCTTTTGTTCGTGTCGTCACATCAACACATTCTCACCCACTGTCCCAGATTCCTGTCCTTAGCGAGAGCCATGGCCAAGTGTCCGGCAATGAGGTCTTGGAATGCCAACCCGGTGGCATCGAATAGGGTGATCTCGTCGTCACCCGTTCGGCCCGGCTTCTGCCCCGCGAGAATCTCGCCCAAGGTGGCGTGGATGTCTTCGCCCCGCATCAAGCCTTGAGAGACCGGATGTTGGGTTTCTCCAATGGTCGTGGCCTGTGTGACATCGTCGACGACCACCTTTGCTCGAGGAAAAAGAGCTGCCTCGACTTCAACTTTGCCCACGGTATCCGAGCCAAAAGCACTGATGTGGACTCCCGGCTCAACCCAATTCGCCCACAGAACCGGTTGGCTTCCCGGCGTCGCAGTGATGATGACGTCAGCGCCCCGAACCGCATCCTCGGCGTTTTGTGTCGTCGTCACTTTGACGCCTCGGTCCTCGAATTTTTTAGCGTAGATCTCTAACGTAGCGAGGTCGGTGTCATAAGCTCGAATCTCTTCAATCGAGAGGACATGACATAAGGCTTCGGTTTGCCCCGTCCCTTGCGTTCCGCAGCCAAGCACGGCGGCGATTTTGGCGTTTTGTCGCGCCAAATGTTGTGCTGCTAGCGCGCCGGCAGCTGCCGTCCTAATGGTGGTGATGTGATTCCCGTCCATTAAAGCCGTCGGTTGACCCGAGCTGGGATCGAACATCACCGTCGTGGATTGGTGAGCCGTCAAACCTCTCTTGGGATTGTCGAGCCAAAACCCCCCTGCTTTGAGGCCGATGACTTCTTCGTTCAGGAGGTAGCCCGACTTGATACCGAAGATGCCCTTGTGATGTTGAACCTTTTCCCGAACGACAGGGTAGGCCTTCGTCCGGCCGTCGGCGAAAGCAATGAAGGCCTTTTCGATAACGGGAATCATCGTGTCGAGTGTCAAGAGCTCCTCGACTTCGCTTCGGTTCAGGATGAGTATTTCTGCCATGGGCTCACCTCGGATTAGCTTGTCGGTTCCGTCAATTGCATCAGAGATTGTATTACACCAGGCCAGCTGGAGTAAGAAGAGCCAGTAGGTGGAGGGCGATGCATGGAAGTCCGGACCGAGCTGATCTACCGTTACCGGTCTTCGTAGAGGTCTTTTCTGTGGCCCACTCGCATGACGCGAATTCTCTGTTGCTTTTGCTCAATCGAGACCACGAGTCGAAAGGCGCCAATCCGATAGCGCCAGAGACCGACCTTCTGACCATGCAGGGGCTTACCGTACTGATGAGGATTTTCTGAGGGCTGGATACGGTCTCGTAGGTACTTCAGGATTCTACGCTGAATATCCTTGTCGAGTTTTTCGAGCTCTTCGAAAGCTGCCGGATCGAACTCAATCGACCAGGCCAAGTCGACGCTCCACTTCGTCAATAGGAATGCCTGGGAGATCCTCTTCAAGGCGGCTGACTGCAAGGAGGTAGTCTTCCTGCTCGTCGAGGAAATCTTGTATCGCGAGCTTGGCGTAGTAGCTTTTTGTGCGACCGGTCTTCTTGGCGAGTTTTTCGAGCCGTTCTTCTATATCCGAGGGTAATCTCAGGGCTAACATGGCTATCTCTTTGCAATACAAGTATAGCACGTCCAGATTGCCCGGGGGGGCCGGTCTCAGCGGAGCCGGCACCTATGTGCACAACAGAAGTTAGCGCTGCTAGAGCGCATGCGCGCATGAATTGACGGTCCAACTCGGTCGTTGTCATGCATCATTTCCGAGCCATGTTGACAGGAAAAACATTACAAGTATAATATATATTATACTTGTTACTGGAGGTTCTCATGTCTCAGGTAACGCTTTATTTGGACAAAGAGACCGAATCGAAGATGAGAGCATCGGCAAAAGCATCCGGGATGTCCCTCAGTAAATGGGTGGCCAACTTGATTCGTCAAGGGACGGCAACCGGATGGCCCGCATCCGTTGCTGAATTGGCCGGTGCTTGGACGGATCTACCCACCGCTGAAGACCTGCGGAAGGACACGCCGAGTGACCTCCCGCGCGAGGTCATATGATGTTCGCCCTAGATACGAATAGCGTTATTTACTTTTTCAAAGGAATGGGGCGTATAGCGGATCGATTGTTGGCCGTTCCTCCCAATCAGATTGCCATGCCAGCGGTAGTTCTCTACGAACTGGAAGTGGGCATCGCCAAATCAACTGCGTCGGCCGGACGGCGGTCGCAGCTCGAGAATCTGGTTTCTTTGGTCAACATGCTTCCGTTCGGCATCGAGGAGGCAAGGATTTCTGCGCAGATTCGAGCAGGTCTTGAAGTTGTCGGCACGCCAATAGGACCTTTGGATACCCTTATCGCTGGCACGGTCTTGAGTCATGGCGCAACTCTTGTGACACGAAATACAAAGGAGTTTGGCAGAATCAAGAAGCTGAAGGTCGAAAATTGGTATTGACGATCTAACTCGTTCCGGACGGAGTGGTCTCAAATCTTAATTCATTGACATGGTATCGAGAGCTCGATGGTCACATAGAACACCGTGATGACGATTCGGTCGATGATCCTGCGGACTATGCTCAACAAAAGAGGGTGCCGGCGATTTCCTTCCAAGGTATTGCCGGACTCTGTTTCCTTGTTTCTTCAGCACGACGAATACCGTGACGTCGGCAGAATGCAGCAATTGCATCCAATGGCAAATCTTCGGTAACGAAATTTTCTATCTTGACCATTACATTAAATGTTATCAGCTATTACCCATCGCTTCAGCTTTAGTCGGTAAGAGCTTTCAAGTTGAACCGGCTCATCACCTGATTTAGAATCCCCTCAAGTCTCGGTCGACAAGGGATTTTCCATGCTCGGTCAAACTCTCTCCCACTATCGCATCTTGGAGAAAATCGGTGCCGGCGGTATGGGAGAGGTGTACCGCGCTCATGACGAGCGACTCGATCGAGATGTGGCCGTTAAGGTCCTCCCGTCAGGTGTTCTTGCCGATGAGCAAGCCCGGAAACGCTTTCGCAAGGAAGCTCTGACCCTTTCCAAGCTCAACCATCCTCATATTGCTACGGTCTTCGATTTCGACACGCAAGACGGCGTGGACTTCATCGTGATGGAGCTCATTGAGGGGATGAGCCTGGCGGAGAAGCTGAAGACGGGCGCATTGCCGGAAAAGGAAATATCCGAGCTTGGTGGG